>CABQBF010000037.1 GCA_902462325.1 uncultured Peptococcaceae bacterium | reverse complement strand
CCGGTGATTGCGCTATCTACCTGGGGCATGGTGCCCGATGATTTGGATTATGAATTCAATCCGCTCCGCAAGGCCGACCCCAAAGAAAACGCAGACCTGGCCAAATCTATGACCGAATCGGTGATAACCGTGTTTAACGCCAACCTGATCAGCCAGCAGACCGCACTGAAAGAATTGCGGCAGCAAAGCGAGATGACCGGTATGTGGAGCAATATCACCGATGAGGATATCGCCGGCGCTGACACCGGCACCGACTTTGGCGGGGAACTGCCGGGATTGGAAGGGCTGCTGTCCGATTTTACAGGGGACGCTGATTGAGACGAAGCCAAGCATCCCAGGCGTAAGGATGGCAAATTCGGCAATGGCGGCAGAAAAGAAAGGGCCGGAGAAGCAAAAAATTCAGTAAAGCATCTGGAAACCATTGATTTCAGCGATAAGAAGATGGTACAATCGACAGTAGAGAAATACGAAGCGCAAATTGTTGGCCAGAATTTTGAATCGGCCATTATTATTACGCCCGATGGCAAGGTGCAGCAGGTGGATGGAGATGGCGCAACGGTAGAGCCGCGCAAGGCAGGAGACCTGAAGGGCGCCATTGTTACCCATAATCATCCGGCAGAAGAAACAGAGTATTCTTTCAGCACAGAAGATTTGCGGCTGTTTGAGGAGGCAGAACTCAAGCAGCTAAGAGGTGTGGATCACAAGTATACTTACCTGTTAGAACGCGACGCAGGGCGAGAAACAGTGATTCCTGATGACAAAATAGATTTCTCAGTTGACGATATATACCAGCACTATAAAACGGCGAAAGCTGCAAAGGAAAAGGGGTATTTCTATGAAAGAAAGCCAAGAAAATAGAAGGTTGGCCAATGCTGAAATTACACAGTTGTATGACGAACTGATTCAGTTAGAGGATTCCGGGAAATACACAAAAGAGGAGTTTAAGCAGCTAAAAAGAGCATACGCACAGAAGATGGATGATATCCGAGAAAAATATGGATTTTCCAGAATAGAAAAATAGTCCGGCACCCAACTAAAGAGGGTGCTTTTTTGATGCCTGAAATGAGGTGGTAGTATGGCAGCCTTGTGGGCGCCTAAGCTAATCATCGAAAAGCGATACATCCGCTCCATACAGAAAATTATGAAACAATTTGAGCTGTTGGCCCAGGGGAAGCATGAGCCGGAAGAAATTCTAAAGGCCTGGAAGGAATATGCCCAGTCTGCTGCTTTTCAGAAAGCGGCTGAGGATATTGCCCGCAGGATGGTAACCAGCCTTTTCAGCGACGGTCAGAAAAGCTGGCGGGAAGCGGCCCGAGTCAACAGCAGAGGCAGGGCCATCTATGAAGCGTTAAAAGAGGAGCTTACCGGTCCGGTGGGCGCCGTGTATGGCAGCCTGATTTCTCAAAACAGTAAGCTGATTCGTACCCTGCCGGAAGCTGTGGCGGAGCAGGTCACAGCATATATCGCCAAAGAGCAGCAGAAGGGCTGCAGAGCCAGCGAAATTGCCGGGGAGATTACCAGACTGTTTCCGGAGAAAACCAGAGCCCGTGCGGAGCTGATTGCCCGAACTGAGGTATCCAAGGCCTCCACTGCACTGACGCAGGCCCGCAGCGAGCTGTTAGGACTGCGCTGGTATGTATGGCGCACTTCGGAAGACCAGCGGGTGCGGGATAGTCACGAGCTGATGGAGGGCGTTGTAATCGCCTGGAGCAATCCGCCCAGCCCCGAAGCGCTGAACCAGGAGCGCAGCTATGGACATTATCATGCCGGCAATACCTTTAACTGCCGTTGTTATCCAGAGCCTTTGGTGGAAGTGGAAGCGATTGGCTGGCCCCATAAAGTATATTACCAGAACCGTATACAGATGATGACGCTGGCGCAATTTAAGCGGATTGCCTGAGCGTCTTTTTTATTGACAATCTTAGAAATCAGTGAAAGGTGGTGATTAAGACGCGCAAGACAATCTATTACGGCTCAAAATTATCAGAGAATATGACAGAAACGCCGGAGGGCTTTCTGCTGTGCCTGAATGTACCGATTGGCCGCACCGGCAGCCAGGAATATCTGGGCCAGGAGCTTGGCCTGGAGTATGACAAACGCTACGAGGTGCTCCGGACGGAAGAGGAAGTGTTCTCTGTGGCGGCTATGGCCAGCTTTGAAGGCAAGCCCTTCTGCGATGAACACCCTTCAAAGGAAGTAACGCCGGAAAACGCCACGCAATATACAAAGGGGAATGTGCGCAATGTGCGGCGGGGAAGCGGCGAACAATCGGATTTATTGCTGGCAGATATCATTGTGTATGATAAGGCTGTCATTAAGGCCATCAGGCAAGGCAAGCGGGAGGTCAGCTGCGGATATAACTGCCTGTATGAGCCGGCAGGAGAATACCAATTAAAGCAAACAAGTATCATCGGTAACCATGTGGCCTTAGTCGAAAAAGGACGGGCCGGCAGCAGGGTTGCCATAAAAGATGAATCACCAGAAAAAAGGAGAGGAAAACAGATGGAAACAAAAAGCAAGAAGAGCATTTTAGGCAGAATGTTTGGGGCCTATGCCCAGGACGCAACGCCGGAAGAGCTGGAGCTGGCAGTGGATGAAATCGTAAAGGCCTGTACCGATGAAGAAGCCGCGCCGACAGAGCCAGTAAAAGAAGCGCCGGTACAGGAGGAAGGAGAAGAAAAATCACTGCAAGCACGGATGGACCGGCTGGAAGCTGCTGTGGGCAAACTGGTGCAGGCTCTGGTGCCTAAGAAAGAGCCGAACGCGCTGGATACGCTGGAAGCAGAGCTTGCCAGAAAGCCGGAAGAGGCAGAAAGCGCCGATGAAGAAAGCGTGACCGTGGAGCCGGAAACGGTGAATCAGGAACATGCGACAGCAGACCATGCGGCAATCCTGACGCAGATTGGCGCCTTAAAACCCATTGTGGCGCAAATCAAGGACCCGGCAGAGCGTAAGCGGACAGCAGATACACTGGCCGGCATCCTGCGGCAGAGCGTCGGCGTTCGTAAGCCAGATAATAATCAAGGCTATTTGGACTTGTACCAGGCCAGTATCCGGCATGTGGAGCAGAAAAGAAAAACAATGGACGCTGCCGAGGATGAGCAGGAGCTGGGCCGCAGAATCGCCAGAGAACATAACCCGCATTACAAGAAGGAGGAGAAATAAGTATGCCAGGACAAGTGATTGGAGTTGCATTACCGTTAGGATATCCGGGGAGCTTTGCCAGAACGCCGGATTGTATTATTATGAACCGTTTGGTGCATAGCGAAAGCGAGGCGATCGCCTTTGGCAGCCCGGTGGTGCTAAACAGTGATAATACCTACAGCGCCTTTGGGGCCGAGCATACGGCAGAAGCATTTGCCGGTATTGCGGTAAGAGAAGTAAAAATGGCTGCCAGCTATCTCAATCAGAACGAGGCAGCCTATTTAGCGGGACAGCCCTGTGATGTTTTAGAACGGGGCAATATTGTAGTGGCTTGCAAAAAGGGAACGCCGACAGCCGGAGGTAAGGTCTATATCCGTATTGCGGAAAACGAAACCTATCCGGGCAGCCAGATTGGCGACTTTGAAGCGGAAGCAGATTTAAAAACCGAAGATAGCGATACCGATAAAACCATCGAATTATCCGGCGTTTGCTGGACAAGTGGCAGGATTGACGCCAATGGGTGCGCAGAGCTGACCATTAAGAATCGCGTATAGGAGGGAATTTAGATGACAACAGCAATGACATTAAACGGCATGAGCGTTATGCCCATGACCAACCTGCAGGGCCTGTCGGCGCTTAAAGGACAGGGCAGAGCCATTTATACAGGGGACGCTGCTTTGGATAGCGGCATGGCCTTTTTATTGGGGGAACTGGAAAAACAGGACCCAAAAATCAGAGAACCGCTGTCGGCAGTGACCTGGCCCAGAGATATTGTGAGCAAGACAGGAGGCGGCTGGGTAGAATTTACCAGCATGATGAATGTGGGCTATGCTTCCGTAGGCGGGAATGCAAACGGCATTATTGGCGGACAGACCAATGCCATCCCAGTCATGCAGGCTGATTTGGGCAAAGACCTATTTAAGGTATTCACCTTTGGTCACATTCTGAAAGTGCCGTTTATCGACCAAGCTAAGCTGCAGCAGATTGGCCGCAGTCTGCCCGAATTATTGGAGCAGGGCATTCAGTTAAACTACCAGAAGGCCTTAGACCAGAATGCATATACCGGTTATGCTGAATTGGGCACCGAGGGAATCGTGAACCACTCCCGGGTCACCATTACTTCCGCCGCGTCGGTGACGGTGGGCTCTGCAAGCAGCACCTTGTGGAAGGATAAAACGGCCGATGAAATTTTAGATGATATCAACAAAGCAATCACGGATACCTGGATTGCCGCCGAATATGATTTATCGGGCATGCCCAACCATATTCTGATTCCGCCGGAGCGGTATGCCTTATTGGTGAGCCGCAAGGTAAGCGAAGCGGGTAATATGTCGTTATTAACCTATCTGTTGGATAATAACATCGCCAAAAATCAGGGCGTGGAAATTTCTATTCAGCCATCCAGATGGTGCATCGGCGCCGGCACAGGCGGCAAAGACCGTATGGTGGTTTATGTCAACGATGAGAGAATGCTCTACTTTGATATCACGGTACCCTTAACCCGGGTGATTACCCAGCCGTCTGTAACCGATATGGCCTATATGACCGCTTATGCCGGACAGCATGGGGAAGTGAAGTTTGCCTATTACGAAACTGCCCGTTATGTAGACGGGATTTAGGAGGAGGAAGGCGTATGCGCGTATTCAGTAAAAAGAATTTCACCTTTACCAATCCGGAGAGCAAGGAAAAGGCCAGTGTAAAAGCGCTGGTCTTTTCTAATCTGCCGGATTGGGTACAGCATGACCCGCTGTTTGGCTGGGCCAAACAAGAGGGGAGCATGGAGGTATTTGGGGAAGATAAGCCCAAAATAAAAAGCAGCAGAGGTAAGCAAAAGTCCAAAGCGGCAGACGCGGCAGAAGACGCGGAGCCATTCTCTGAGGCTATAGAATGAGCGGTTCGGATTCCTACACGCTGGAAGATTTAAAAGCCGTCTATCCGCAGTTTGAAGGGGACGGCGTTCCAGATAGCGTGTTAGAAATGTATCTGGAATTGGCCCATGAGACGATACAAAAGACCCGTTGGCGCAGCTATTGGAAGCTGGCCATGGGTCTTTTTGTGGCCCATTTTGTTACCTTATGGGCTATGGGTGTGACCGATGGGGCCACTAGCGCCGCAGAGCTTGCAAGCGCCGGAGGAAATCAGGGCGTTGTAAGCAGTAAATCGGCGGGCGGCGTTTCGATCAGCCGAGATTTCAGTCTGACCAATCAGGGGCTTACAGATTGGGCTGGTTGGAATCAGACCAAATACGGCACGCAGCTGGCGACCTTAGCCAAGCTTGTGGGCAAAGGCGGGATGCAGATATGGTAGTCAAATTGGAAACGATTGCAGACCGCATGCCGGAACTAGGGGCAATTTTAGAGGAGTTCAAACAAAGCGATGTGCTGGTGGGCATTCCGGAGCGCAGGGGAAGCCGAGAAGGGGAAGCATTAACCAATGCAGAGCTTCTTTTTATTCACACCCATGGCGTGCGCAAAAAGGCCATGCGAGAAGAAATGCAGGAAGCTATGGATACCGGCAGCCCCTACAGCGAAGCCTATCAGCTTTATATTCAGGAGTATGGTTCTCCGCTTTGGCATTCTCCGCCGCGTCCGGTATTGGAGCCAGCCATTACAGATCAGAAAGAAGAAATCGCCCGGGAGCTTAGTAAAGCAGTGGCAGCGCTTTTAGAGCAAAATCCGATTGGATTTCAGGTGGGCTTACACCGTGCGGGGCAGATAGCAGAAAACGCAGCCCGGGATTGGTTTACTAATCCGAAAAACGGCTGGGCGCCCAATTCTGTGCTGACAGTGGCAGAAAAGGGCAGCAGCAATCCTTTGATTGATACAGGACAGATGCGTAAGGCCATCACCCATGTGGTACGGCGAAAGGAGGCGGAAGAGAATGCTTGATGTCAGTAGGCTGCTCTATAACGCAGATTTTTGCGAAGCCTTTGTGATTCGTCATCGGAAAGGTGATTGGCAGGATGGGGCGTTCATCGTAAATATGGAAGAAAAGCAGGTATTGGGCATCGTAGAGCCTACCAGCGGAGAGGATTTGAAGCAGCTGCCGGAAGCGGATCGGGTAGGAGCATTGATGACCTTTTATAGCAAGGAGCCGCTTTCTTTAGGCGAAGAAGACCAGGTGAGCGATGAGATTATAAGCCGGGGCAGGATTTATCAGCTTTTACAGGTACAGGATTGGAGCCGGCACGGATTTTATAAAGCCATCGCCAGCCTATCGGGGAGGGATATGGATGGCACAGCTTAGTCTGGCCGGGCTGCAGGATATTTTTAAAGCCTATCTGCAGGATTTATTGGGAAAAGAATGTGTGCGTCAGACCTATCCGCAGGCCGATTCTGCTACAGGGCGGGCCAACAGCCAGCCCTTTCAGAATCCGACAGAGGATGTTTGTTATTATCTGGTGCTGCCGGCAGATAACCCAATCAACCGACAGATGGATACCCGTTATGAAGCGCTCAGTGAGAAAACAGCGAACCGGATTCACAGTTATACCCGGGTGATTTTACTGCAGCTGACCTTTTATGGCCCGAATGCCTATGACAATGCCTGTATGGTACGCATGGAGCTGATTGGCGGCGGCAGGGAGAATCTGCTGGCCAAAAACGGTCTGCATATCGTTCCGGATATAGCAGAGCCCAATCTTATCTGGGAGCTGTATCAAAATAAGTGGCTTATGCGCTCCGATTTAACAGCCCAGTTTAACAACCGGGTGACTGATGAAGGGCGGCATACTGTGGGCTATATCCAGGCTGTACCCATTACCGTAGTAGGCGGCGCAGAAGAGCGCGTGATTGAGATTGAGGAAGGTGAAGAAGTGTGAGTTTACCATTAAGTGATATTGTCAATGTGAAAACAGAAGTGAGCGCCATGAGCGCGCCCAGAAAAGAATTTAATATTGGGCTGCTAATCGGCAGCAACAGCACCGTTAGCCAGGATGGGGAAGTCGTCTTTTACAGCAGTGTAGATGCTATGGCCGAGGCAGGCTTTGCCACAGACAGCGCCGAGTATCAGGCGGCAGTGTTATACTTTGCCCAGTCTCCTGCGCCGGATTTACTGGCAGTGGGGCTGATTGGGGAGGAGGAAACGGCGTTGGAAGCACTGCAGGCCTGCCGTGCGGCTAACAGCGAGTGGTATGTGGCGACCTTTACCAAAGCGATAGCCGATACATTGAGTGCGCAGGATGCAGATGCAATTGCTGCCTATGTGGAAAGCTGCAGTATTAGCAGCGTCTGGTTCTATCAGGTAAGCGATAAAGAAACATATCTTACCGCGATGAAGGCCATGCAGGCAAAAAAATACAGCCGGACGCTGACGCTCTATGCCAGTCAGGGCACTGCAACAGCAGCGTTGATGGGCTATGCCATGGGCGCCAACTATAAAGGCTCCACTGCCTATACCCTGGCTTTAAAAAACCTGGTGGGCGTAATGCCGGAGGATGCGATTGACAGTAATATCCTAAGCAATATTTTAACTGCAAATGGCAATGTCTATGTGACCCAAGGCTATTATTATACTGTGCTGCGCAGCGGAAAAATGGCCAATGGAATCAGCTTTGACGACGTCATCTATCTGGATATGCTGGTGAATAACATCGAGCTTGCCATCATGGACCAGCTGACCACGCTGCCGAAGGTGGCGCAAACCCAGGACGGGGTGGAAATTTTAATCAGCGCAATCACAGACCCCTGCGAAGAGATGGTGACGAAGGGCTATCTTGCGCCTGGAGTATGGAATGGAAGAACCGTGCTGACCTTAGAGGCGGGCGATACGCTGAGTAAAGGCTATCAGATTTTGGCCGAGGATATCAACGACCAATCACAATCTGACAGAGACGCCCGGATTGCTCCCAATCTGTATGTTTGTGTGAAAACAGCCGGCGCCATTGAAAGCGTGGTCATCGGCGTTGTCGTGAACCGTTAGGAGGTGTGAGACTTGAGTGTCTATTCTTTTACCGATTGCGTCTTAACTCTGCGGCATCCGTCGTTGGGCGTTTTAACCTTAACCGGGCAGGGTCTGGGCTCTATTGCAATCAATATGCGCAATGACAGAACAGCCATGGATACGGCGGCCGATGGTCGGGTGATGGTAAGTAAAATCAAGGACCGATCCGCCACAGCCACCTTGCAGCTGCAGCAGGATTCAGAAGCCAATCAGACTTTATTAAAGTGGTATAACTATCTGGAAACAGCGGCGACGATTGAATGGGCCCAAATGACGGGAACCCTATCCAGCCCCACTACCCATGAACAGGTTGTTATGAAGGAAATGGCCTTCCAGAAGCTGCCGGACCGCAATTATGCAGCCCAAGGGCAGCAGAACAGCTATAGCTTTATGATTGCTGATTGCCAGCAGCCAAGGCCTATGCTATTTTAGTAGAAATCATGACCAAGGCTTTGCCGGTAGATTTATTGAGCAGCGCTTTCCAGGATTTTTTGCCAGCGACGTTTCGTAATATCAAGGGAAAACCTGCGATGAGTATGGAAGAAATGGAAACGCTGCAGCTGAAGTTGCTATCGGCAGTCAGCGAGGAATTAAAAGGCGGCTGGACGCCGGTGGTAGATAGTCATGGTCATTTTCAGGTGGAAGATTTGGAGGATGACATGCTCTTATTCGGTACGCTCTTAGTAAGGGTGGTGGAGTTTCAGTATGGGGATTTTTTTACAGGGCTCCTCTCCAGGCTGGGAATTACGCTGGAAGAGCCGGAGGAATTGCCAGAGAAATTAAAGACAGTCTTTACAGAGCAGGCAATGTCAGCGAATACCTCTTTAGTCCCGTAATCGCCGGATACTGGAAGCAGCACGAATTGTGGGACGGCACCTATACATTGGATGATTTGGCGGACATTCATGAATTGATGGCGGTACAAAGCGCCAATGAACAACTGATCAGAGAGTATCTGAGAGCGCGTGAGGGGGTGGGAGGATCATGACGCGCAGCATTTTGAAAGAGTTTTTAGTGAGCCTGGGCTTTGAGGTAGATGATGGCAAGTATCAGGCTGCCAGTAAAAAGGTAAAAGCCTTTGAGGAAAAGGCGGCCAAGGCGGCAGAATCGATCGGCAAAAACGCAGAAAAAGGAGCTAAGGTTACCGTAGCGGCCCTTAGCAGTATGACAGCCGGCATTATAGCTTATGTGGCGGGCGTTACCAAAGCAGATTTGGAAACGGAGAAGTTTGCCCGCCGTATGTGGATGACCGAGGAAAACGCCCGCAGCCTGCAAAACACATTAAGCGTTATGGGCGAAAGTATGGGCAGCATCTATGATGTGGCCGCCAATCCCGAGCTCCGGACGCGGTTTCTAAGGCTGCGCAGTGACGCCGCCCAATTAGAAGGCGGGGCTGAAATTGACGAGGGGCTGAAAAAGCTCAGAGCTGTGCAGTTTGAGTTCCAGCGGCTGCAGCTTTTGCTGCGCTATATGGGCCGCTATATCGCCTACTATCTCAGCAAGTATCTGGACGGGCCGTTATCCCGGATTCAGGCTAAGCTGAAAAGCATCAATGACAATGGCCGGTCTGTAGTGGAGGAATGGGGTGCAAAGGTGGCCCAGGTATTTTCCTGGATTCTGCGGCTTGTTCTGGCAGGTGTGGAGGGCGCCGGCGACCTTATTGGTATGATTCAAAGGCTGCCGGCTGAGATGCAGCTTGCCATGGCGGCTATGGCTGCTCTGGGCTTTGCGGCGCTTAATCCCTTTACTTTGATGATTGCCGCCATTGGCGCGGTGCTGTTATTGTTAGATGATTTCTATACCTGGAAGCGGGGCGGCCAAAGTCTGTTGGGCGATACCTGGTCCCAACTGGATCAACTGGACTTTGGCAGCAAAAGCTTTCAGAGCATACAGAAGCTTTTAGAGAATACCGGCAATCTCTTTGATACGCTGGGGGAAAAGTGGAAGACCTTAAACGAAACGGTGAAGGAAAAGACGGGCTTTACCATATTAGAAAATGCTCTGTTGGGTGTGGATACTGTTGTTTCCACCATTGCCGACGGATTGGCCCTGATTGTGGATTTGCTGGATAAGATTTTAAAGGACGAGCCGCCCCAGTGGCTCAAAACCTTGCTCTATGCCTTAAGCGGCACGACCGAAGCGGCAGAGCTGGAACGGTTAGAGCGGTATGGAGGAAAAACGCAGACGGCGAAGACGGAAACGGCAGAGAATAGCAGCATGGGCCAGTGGAATCCGCTTTCCTGGCTGCAGACGCTAAATGATCCGGAACAGATAAAGCCAGTTACCTTGCCGGTTGTAGCAGGCCCTACGGCGCCGACAGAGCAGGTGAAGCAAGCCATCACCAATGATAACCGCAGGGAAATCAATCAGGAGAATAAGGCCGAGATGAACAATACTTTTGTGGTAAACGGCACCGACGCCACAGCGATTGCTTACGGGGTGGCAAGCCAATTGCAGCAGACAGTTTTAAATCAATTTAGCGGCGGCTGGTTTCAAAACGCCGTAAAGGTGCCGGAATAGGAGGGGAGGCCGATGTCAGACGGCAGTGAGTTAATTTATGTGAAAACCAATATCGCCGGCTATTTCTTTGACGCCTTTTTGGATATGGAGCATACCAGCGAGATGAAGATTACCTCCCATCCGGTGCAGGAAGGGGCCAATGTGGCGGATCATGCCTATTTGGAGCCAAAAACGCTGACGATGCATATCAAAATGAGCGACGCGGTGGAATCTATTATTGCAAGCCAGTTCACCCAGGCCTATACCAAGTCGGTATCGGCCTATCGGGTGCTGTTAGAGCTGCAGGCCTCCCGCATTCCCTTTCGGGTTCATACCCGGCTTGCGGCCTATGATAATATGCTGATAAAAAGTATTGTGGCGCCCGATGATGTCAATACCATTTACGGCATGGAATGCACTGTAACCATGCAGGAGCTGCTGGTGGCGCAGGTGCAGACGGTGAAGGTATCCAAGCGCATCCAGACTACCGGCAGCACCGATAATGGCGTTATCGCCATGCAGCCGGCAGACCAGTCCATATTAAGCCAGCTATTTGGTTAGGAGGCGTATGATGCTAAAAAATCCTTATGTATTACCAGTGACAAGCCAGCCCAATCAGACCTTTAAGGCGGTGCTGCCCTTAGGGGAGCGCAATGTGGAGCTGACCATCGGCTTATCCTTTCGGGAAGTGCCCGGCTATTGGACTATGGATATTACCGGAAAAGATGGCGTCATGCTCTTATCCAATCTGCCGCTGGTAAAGGGCGGCAATCTGCTGGCCCAATACGGCTATTTGGAGTTGGGTTATCTGACGGTGGTAGAGGCTAGTCCCACCGGAGCGGAGTATCCGGGCGCCAGCCAACTGGGCAGTGATTTTATGATCGTTTGGGGGCAAGAGGATGGCTAGTTATTTATTTCCCTTATCTTCCGGAATTGCAAACAGCAAGGTGACCAGTAAGTACAATATTCGCCGGGCTCAGTTTAACAACGCCATTCACGGCGGCATTGATTTGGTGGCCGATGGCGGCTGGGTCAGCAAAAATGGTCAGCCCGATTTGTTGGCAACCATCGGCGGAACCATCTATCTGGTGAAGTTTGAAGCCAATGGTTTTGGCAACTACTGTGTGATTCGGGGCAACGACGGCTATTATCATATCTATGGCCACATGAAAAACCCGGCGCCCTGGTCAGTGGGGCAGCGTATCGAACAGGGGCAGAAGGTGGGCAATATCGGCAGCACCGGCCGCTCTACCGGCATTCATCTTCATTATGAGGTACGGCAGAATTTTGCCGATAAGGCTACGCGCCTGGACCCCTGTGAGCTTTTGGGTATTGCCAATGAAACGGGTGCGGTAAAAGCAAACGGAAATTATGTGGTCTTGACAAGCAGCAGCACAAGCAATAACGCCAGCTATACGGCGGCTATTCCTTATGATTATACCTATGAGGAACTAACGCCCCTTGCAGATACGCTGCAAAAAGGAGATTATCTGTTTGGCCGCCGCTGCCGCATTCTTGTCAGTGATGAGGATGGGGACGGCCGGGACTTTACCAAGCTGCATATCACGTTTCAGATTGTAAAGACCTATCTGATGGATATTCAGTATTCGGCCATTAAAATTTATAATGTAAACCGGGACGCCGAATCCTTTCTCTTGCGTAAGGCCACCACCGTCCATGTGGAGGCGGGCTATGAGGGCGCCTATTATGGGGAAATCTTTCAGGGCGATATCATCCAGGCCTTTGGTTATTGGGACGGCACCGATTTTATCATGGAAATTCTTGCGGCCGACAGCGAGCGGTTTCTAAACGCCAGCTTTATCTCGAACAATATGGAGCGGGGGATGACCCAGCGGCAGGCGGTGGAGCAAATTGCGGCTAAGGCCAGTATTCCGGCGAACATAAACAGCATATCCGATGGCTTAAAGGAAAGCACCCTGCCCCGCGGCAAGGTGCTTTTCGGTATGGCCAAGGATTATTTGGAGCAGATTGCCCAGGGCTCTGCGGCTACGCTTTATATGGATAACGGCCAGGTCAATCTCATCAAGGCCACCGATTTGCCGACCGACACCATTTTGAGGCTGTCTCCGTCAAGCGGGCTTATTGGCCAGCCGCAGCAGACAGAATTGGGGATTACGGCAAAATGCTTGCTGTTGCCGCAGATAAAAGTAACGCGCTGTGTGCAGATTGACAGCCAATATATCAAGGAGCGGCAGTTATCTATCGGCACGTTACAGACGCGGTTAGACCCGCAGGGGGTTTATAAGATTGCCAAGGTGATCTATTGCGGCGATAACCGGGGCAGCGATTGGTATGCGGAGTTTGAAGCCATGACCCAGTCCGGCTATCTGCCGGCCTTGCTGGCCAATTCCAGCGGCAATCCGTTTTAAGAAAAAGAAGGTGATTGGATGACACAAAATATCAGCCAGGCAATTGGCGGTGAGTTGAACCGGCAAAAGAAAGAGGAACAGAATTTGTCGGCCAATCTGCGGGTGGCAGTGCCCGGGATTATCCAGGCCTTTGACAGTGTGGAGCAAACGGTCAGAGTGCAGCCGGCTATCCGGGAGCTGGTGACGGGCAGCGATTATACACCGGTATCTATCCCGCTGCCGGAGCTTTTGGACGTTCCCATCGTGCTGCCCAGGGCCGGGGCCTATGTGATTACCTTGCCGATTCAGGCAGGCGATGAATGTCTGGTGATTTTTGCGGATCAGTGCATAGACGCCTGGTGGCAAAATGGTGGGGTGCAAAACCAGATGGAGAAACGGCGTCATGATTTAAGCGATGGCTTTGCCATCCTGGGTACCTGGAGCCAGCCCAGGAGACTGTCCCAGTATCGCACGGACAGTATGCAGCTTTTAAACCTGGAAACCGGCGCCGGTATCCGCATTCATGGAGAGGGCGTAACGATTCAGGGCAAGCTGACGGTAACCGGCGACAGTATGATGGAGGGCGCTTTGGTGGCTGGCGGTGTGGATTTGGCAGGCCATATCCACACCTGTCCTGACGGCCAGACAGGAGGCCCCCAGTGAGATACAGACAGCTGACCAGCACTGGCGACTATACCTTTGGCCAGGGCAATCTCAATTATGTAGAGCAGCAAGCGGCGGTGAGCCAGGCGGTTCAGACCAGGCTCAAATTGCTTTTGGGCGAATGGTGGGAGGATTTGGAGGACGGCCTGCCGCTGTTTCAGGTGATTTTGCTGCAGCGGGGCAATGAGGAGGGCCGGCAAACCATAGACCTTTTGGTACAGGAAAGAATTCTTGGCACAGCGCATGTAACCGGCATCAGCAGCTTTCAAAGCAAGATGGCCGGGCGGGTATACAAAGCGGAAGCCGTCATTGATACCGAATTTGGCCAGATTACAGAGATATTGGGATTGGAGGTGGGCGCATGAGCTATGAAGCGCCATATATTGATGAGGCGGGCTTGCATCTTGCAAGCTATTCCGATATTCGGGATTCTTTGTTGGAAGATATGAAGCGGCTATTCGGCCAGGATATCTATTTGGAAAACGACAGTCAGGACTATCAGCTGATTTCGGCCTTTGCCTTAATGCTTTATGATATAGAGCAGGCCTTATTGCTGGCCTATAACAATAATTCGCCTGCTACCGCTGTCGGGACGGGCTTAGACAGGGTTGTGGCATTAAATGGGATCACCCGTACTGGCGCCAGCTATTCCAGCTGCGCGGTGAAGATAAGCGGAACGCCCTATACGAAAATCACCAATGGCATTGTGGCTGACAGCCGGGGCTATCAGTGGGCGCTGCCGGAGCAGGTGATCATCGGCGCTACCGGCAGCATTTCGGTGACGGCCGTTTGTAAGACAGCGGGCCGGATTTTGGCCAGCCCCGGAGATATTGATACCATTGTCACGCCCACGAAAGGGTGGACGGCGGTGGAAAATCTGGTCTCGGCTACAGCGGGCGCAGAGCAGGAGAGCGACAGTGCGCTGAGGGTGAAGCAGGCGGCCAGCGTGGCCAATCCCAGCCGCAGCGTCTTTGACGGCACCATCGGCGCCATTGTCAATGCCGAAGGGGTATCCCGCTATGCGGCCTATGAAAATGATACCAGCGAGACGGTAGATGGCCTGCCGCCCCATTCGATTACGCTGGTGATCGAGGGCGGCGAGGAAGGGGAGCTGGCCAATCTGATTTATTTGCATAAAACGCCGGGCTGCTACACCAACGGCGATGTGGTGGTGGAGATTGTGGGCGCTTATGGCGTGACCACGCCCATCCGCTTTTACCGGCCGCAGTCTGTGGATCTTGCGGTCTGTGTGCAGGTGCATGGGTTGGATGGCTATACCGATGATACCACAGAAAGAATTAAAAACAATATTTATAACTATATCAACAATCTGGCCATCGGGCAGAGCGCTTATACGGCCAATCTCAACGGGCCTGTGCTGGAAGCGCTGAGCCAGCCGCCTAATTTTTATGTAGAAGGGCTGACGGCAGGCAGGAAGGGAGAAGAGACTGCGCTGGTGCTGGAGATTGGCCGGATGGAGGCGGCCCGCATCAGTATGGAGGATATTGAAGTTGAGGTGGTCACATGATAGAAGAGTACTTGTCCATCATTACCTCAGAGCACAGGGAGCAGCCTAAGTATATGGCTGTGCTTTCGGCCTATCTGGAAACGCTGCAGCATGTGTTGAATATCTTAAATGCCTGGAATGAGCATTTTCATTTGGAGGACGCGGTGGGCAATCAGTTGGATCTGCTGGGGGAGATTGTAGGCCGCAGACGGGTGTTGAATTTTCAGCCGGAGGGGTATTCGGCCCGGCTGGATGATGAGAATTACCGGCTGATTTTAAAGGCGAAGATTTTGCAGAATCAGTGGGACGGTACCATTGCCGGTATGCAGGCGCTGTTTCAGAGTATTTTTCCGGATCAGACGTTGGTATTGATCGACAATCAGGATATGACCATGCGGGCCACTGTTGTGGGTCTGGCCGATTCGCTGCAGGTGCAGCTGTTAAATCACGGCTATATCCTGCCCAAGCCCGAAGGGGTACGGCTTCATGTGACCACCATCCAGAATAAAATATTTGCTTATGACCGGCAGACGGAAGCCTTTGGCGGTTATGACGAAGGGGAGTGGTTATAAGGTGGCGACCAATGAGTTTCTGGTGTTTGATGAAAGCCAGACCAATACGCTGACGCAGGAGGAATATGCTTCGGATAGCCAGCGGATCGGCGGTGTATCGAGCGGCATGGCCCGCTCTGATTTGCACAATAAGGCGCTGCATCAAGTTTCTATGATGGCAGCGGCGTTGGCTCAGGTGATTGCCGATACAGGCAGGGACGTCAGCGATCAGGATTTGGTGCTGCTGACCGAGCAGTTGAAATCGGTGCTGGGCGGCGAAGAGGTGTATATCATATCCGACGATGGAACTAGAAAGTACCGGCTGGGGATTGATGATGTTGCGATGTATTATGAGGAAGCTGATGAAGGAGGTGATGAAGATGTAGAGGAAGCAGCAGTTGTGTTGACGTTAAATGACGCCGCCAACACAGGATATTTTGTGGAATATGACGGCGTAACAAAACCAATTGAAAATGCCGTGGATTCCGAGGAAGAATTAACAGAAGGAACGTATAATTTTGAAATTATTTAGGAGGATGAAATATCATGACAGCAAAAAAAGCGATTGTTAAGGCAAAAATTGAAAATGAACTTGTAGAATTACTGGTGAAATCCGGTGTAGAAAATATCTACATGGAAGATGGGACTACAACATTAGCGTCTAAATTAGCCACTATGGTGGCAGATATTGGTGAACGCGCCAAATCTACTGATGTTGCCGCACAGATTCAGGCTGCTATTGATGGTCTGATTAATGGCGCACCTGCTACCTATGACACCTTGAAAGAAATTGCGGATTATCTGGCCGCTCACCAGGATGAATACGTAGCGCTTGTACAGACTGTAGCCGGTAAGGTAGACAAAGTGGAAGGAAAAGGCTTATCCACCAATGACTTTACAGATGCCTACAAAGCAATGTTGGATGGTTTAGGTTCTTTGGCGTCTAAAAATTCTGTATCCGAAGCCGATTTGGATGTGACGTTGGCCGAAAAAGTAAACGCTGCTACAGAAGGCAACCATAGTCATGCCAACAAAGCCGTGTTGGACGGAATTACTGCTGAAAAAGTAGAAGCCTGGGACGGCAAGCCTGACGTATATATTCAGGCAAGCCAGCCAACGACTATGAAAGAAAATGACATCTGGATTCAGACGTTAGAATAATTAAAGAGGTGAACCGATATGGCCACCATAGAAGCAAACGGATTGCTGACAGTAAAAGATAGTGCTGGCAATCTGTATATTATTTATCCTATAACGAAGTTAGAAAATATTGACGGTCTGGAAGTGGCTACGGCCACTTCTGCCGGTTTAATAAGCGCAGAGGATAAAACAAAATTAGATAAAATAGCTTATACGCTTGGCATTGACAATACAGGCGTATATGTAGAGGAGATTGAGGAGGGATAAGATGGCAAAAGAATATCTTGCGGACAAACCGACGCTGGATGAAGTAAACAGTAAGGTGGGTACAACAGGAGATGCAGCATCAGGCACCAGCCTATTTGCAAAAGTGAATAATTTGCTGAATACCTTAGCCAATCATGTAGCGGCTTGGACAAGTGCCAGAGCCGCAAAGATGGATAATCTGGATGCAGCAATCAGTAGCAGAGCGCCGGCCAGTACAGCATTATCTACGGCGCAATGGACGAATACACGGGCAGGTTATTTGGATAAGCTGAATAATGCGATTTATGGATTGGAAGCGATAAAAAATGCAGTAGGTGATGCTAGGATAGTTCCGTCGAAAATAAATTATCTCTCAATAGAAACACCGGCACGTCAAAAGGCACAAGGAACCTTGCAGGGAAAAGGAAGGATATGGATTAGTGGCGGAACTTATACTCTTATATGGAAAATAGTTGTGGATGGAGTTACAGTTTATGCTGGGTCAGAACCTACAAATGGAAGTGATTATAGTGGTACTTCAATGTCGTCGGAAATATTTTTTGACTTTAATTCTTCCGTTACCTTATACACATTTGTTTCTGGGAGTAGTACAGCAAGAACATGTAAATATCCATATATTTTGCGTTAATGAAGTTTGAAAAATAGGGAGGAAATCAAGATGAAAGAAAATACCAATAAATTCCATCGGGGGGGGGACTGCGATTAGTCGCAGAATCCCTCAATAAAGCTGGTTTCTGGGGTGTCTTATATGTCTAAAGTTTATTTAGCAGATAAAGACACCCTTGATAGTGTCAATGATAAAATTGGTACTGGTGAAGATGCGGCGGTATCTACGCCCACTACTTTATTCGCAGGGATTAAACATATTATCCAGGGAGTAATGGACTTAAAAAAATTGCTCAGTGATGGCAAAACCTTAGTTGCCAATGCCATCACTGCAAAAGGGGTTACAACGGCGGCAAACGCGGCCTTTGCAACCATGGCAACGAATATCGGGAAAATATCTACCTTAGCTACCGATACCGCTGACGCTACGGCTACAGCAGCGCAGATTTTATCCGGCAAGACAGCTTATGTCAAAGGGGCGAAGGTAACTGGGACAATCCCCAGTAAAGCGGCGGCCACATATACGCCGGGAACAACAAACCAAACCATTGCAGCGGGACAATACCTTGCAGGAGCGCAGACAATCAAGGGTAGTGCCAACCTAAAAGCTGAGAATATCAAGCAAGGGGTTGACATAATGGGCATTATCGGAAGTTTGATAAGCGCTGCCGTTTCCAACATGACGTATTACTATAGCACTACTTCCGTATCTATACCAATTTCGGGAACAGTTTTTCTTGAAATTGCTGCGCAATCGTCCTGGAACTCTAGAATTATATACGTTCCAGCTACGGATACTGCTTATCAATTTAGCTCTAGCGGAACTGTAACCAGTGGCTCCGTGACGAAATTATCAAATCCCAGAACATTTACAATAGGCAGTAGTATAAGTATGACGATGGAAATAACGGAAGATAACTATGTTTTCACGAGAACATCAGGCAATAACTATATAACTATTTGGCGTGCTCATTGATATTACTAATATAATAGCGCCAAACTGAATGTTCCGTTGCGATTAGAAACATCTGAATTTTCCAGCGCGGACATCCTTACAGTTACAGTTTTAAGGTCGGTTGATATCGTCAAACAAAGACCTCTGTAAACATAAATTTCTTCTCCTTTTTTGTTGTTTGCTGTGTACGTACTGAGTACGGGCATACCCGTTTTCCCATCACCCATATAAGGATAGTAAGAAGCAAAATTATAGCCAAAACCGGGAATCCACCATCCTTGCAGACCAAGGTTTGTACTATTTTCAAGTACAATCATTTTTATTTCACTTGGAGCGTTTCTGGTGGCAGTTCCGTTGTAAGTTTCCGCATTGCTGTTGAACGATATTTCTGTTAAATCAGATGTCAATATTTTAGCTTGGAATGTATCTTGCTTTAGACTTCCGATAATGCCCATTATGTAAACTGGGAAATTGGAGGTATAAACAAAACTAAAGAAGAAAACGTACAAGCAGCCAAACGGGCTGCTTATTCTTATGAATAAAAGATTGTAGAACAGATGATTGTATGGTAGAATATGAGATAGAGAGTAGTCACGCTGTTTTGTTCAGCGCATGACGGTGAGAAGGACGGCTTACCCTTTAAGGGGGGATAGTCATGGTGACATGGGACGCTTTAAC
>CABQBF010000036.1 GCA_902462325.1 uncultured Peptococcaceae bacterium | reverse complement strand
CATCTCTCTGTCTAAAAATGACCCCCTCTGTGTCCAATTTTAGTTTACCACTTCAAAACCACCGGCAGCAGCATAATGAAACCAACGCCCCCCGTTTCACCATATCCAGCAACCCGCTCCATCTCCTGCGTAGGCTGTACAACAGATGGTTCCGCAACCACATCAGTTTGCTTTGCCACCGACGGTAGCTGCTGCACATATACATCGGGCGTAATATATTCCATCTGTGTACCGGACTGCACTACTCCTTCCCGTTGGGGAACATATTGCAGCAAGCTGTATTCACTGGTCAGCGCCACCGGACACAACAGCCGAAAAAATACCGCAATCCACAACAGGCACACCATCCACTTCGGTACCTTCATCCGCTGCAATATCAACCGCAGTACCAACACCACCGCCAGCACATAGCTAGCCGTGATACTCATATTCAACACTGTAATAAACAATCGGTCCATCCAACGCCCTCCTTTACTGTACAAAATTTGCTGTTATTGTTCCCGATGATGTTCAATCAGCACCAAAATCTCCGCCGCCTCCTGCTGCGACAATTTGCGGTCGCTGAGAAATGAGGCGATAAACTTGGGCAAGGAATCGTCAAAGGCTTTCTCAATCACCGCCTGGCTTTCATATTTTTGCACAGCCTCCCGTTTCACCAATGCCGTTACCACCGCATTTTCATTGCGCAGGATACCTTTTTGGCACAATTTTTTCAGCACCGTATACGTAGTAGATTTTTTCCAGCCCAGCTTTTCCGCGCTGAGCTTTACCAGCTCTCCAGAACCCAGTGGCTCACGTTCCCACACCAAGCAGGCAAATTTATATTCGCCGTCAAACAATTTTAAATCGTCCATCTTACCACATCCTTTTTAAGTCTATCGCGATAGACCTTCCTTTTTCTCTAAGTCTATCATGATAGACCTATTCTGTCAATGATAAATCACTTGTAATTTACCCCCTCTTTCTTTTATAATAAAAAGGCATGTATATGATAATGGCTCTGGCTGTTAAAAATAGATTGCCAACTTTATTGGCTGGGAAATTGTTTAGGAGGATTTTACATGGAAAGTCAAATCAGAAATCTGGCTCTGGCGCCACAGGGTCACGATAAAATCAACTGGGTAAAAAATCACATGCCCATTTTAAATCAGTTAGAAGAAGAATTTCGTCGTACGCAGCCGTTTGCTGGTAAACGGGTGGCTATTTGTCTGCACTTGGAAGCCAAAACTGCTTATCTGGCTCTGGTCATTCAAGCCGGTGGCGCGCAGGTTGCAGTGGCAGCCAGCAATCCGCTGTCCACGCAGGATGATGTGGTCGCCGCGTTGGTTGACAGCGGCGTGACTGCCTTTGCCTGGCATGGCGCAACCGATGAAGAATATTTCGGCCATATCGAAGCACTGATTCAAACCAAGCCCGATTTATTCATTGACGACGGCGGCGATTTGACTTCGTTGTTTCACAGCAAACATCCGGAAATGCTGCAAAATATTTTAGGCGGCGCTGAGGAAACTACCACCGGCATCATCCGTTTGCGCTCCATGGCGAAAGACGGCGCATTGAAAATTCCTATGATTGCCGTAAACGACGCGCTGACCAAATATTTCTTCGACAATCGCTACGGCACCGGTCAGTCGGCTTGGGACGCTATCATGCGCACCACCAATCTGGTAGTGGCTGGCAAAACCGTAGTAGTGGCCGGTTACGGCGGGTGCGGCAAAGGCGCCGCTATGCGAGCCAAAGGATTGGGCGCTAAAGTCATTGTAACGGAAGTAGACCCCATCAAAGCCATTGAAGCCATCATGGACGGTTTTCAGGTAATGAAAATGGTGGACGCCGCTCCGTTGGGCGATTACTTCATCACGGTCACCGGTGACAAAAAAGTCATTACCGAAGAACACTTCCAGGTGATGAAGAACAAGGCCATTTTAGCGAATGCCGGCCATTTTGACGTGGAAATCGACAAAGAAGCGCTAAACCGTTTAAGCGTCAGCCATGCGCAGACCAAACCCAATATTGAAGAATTCCACTTTGCCGATGGCCGCAAGGTGTATCTGTTAGGAGAGGGCCGCTTGGTTAACTTAGCCGCTGGCGACGGACATCCGGCAGAAATTATGGATTTAACCTTCGCATTGCAGGCATTGTCCTTAGAATATGTGGTCAATCATCCTGAACTGGAAAATGCCGTACACTCTGTTCCCAAAGAAATCGACCAGCGGGTGGCGCAGATTAAACTGCAGGCTTTAAACATCACTATTGACAGCCTCACCGCTGAACAGCAGGAATATCTCAATAGCTGGCAGCTATAAGAACTGGAGGAGTTTCTCTTGCTGAAACTATCGTTTGTTTGTCTGGACACAGAAACTACCGGTCTGGACCAATCATCAGAAATTATTGAAATCGGCATGGTGAAAGTAATCGACGGACAAATTGCCGACCGCTACAGCCAACTGATTAAGCCCTACAATCCCATTCCGGAAAATATTGTGCAGCTCACTGGCATTGACGATGATATGGTGGAGCATCAGCCTCACTGGTGCGATATAGAGCAAGCTGTGCTGGAGTTCATCGGAGACTTTATGCTGGTAGCCCACAATGTCAGCTTTGACAAAGGTATGTTGGAACAGCATCTAGGCCGGATACTGCCCAATCAGTGGGTGGATACCCATGATGTAGCCAAAATTTTTCTGCCCACCTTAACCAGCTATAAACTAATTAGCATCGCCGGTGCGTTGGGCATTGACAGCCAGGGCTTTCACCGCGCCTTGCAGGACGCTGACAGTACTGCGCAGGTATTGCTGGCATTAAGCGATAAAGCCTGCCAACTAAACCCGTTCCTATTGCAGAAAATTTTAGCCATTTTTGAAAAGGATGATTGTGGACTGGTCACCTGGTTAGAAAAAATCCGCACCGAGGCCGTGGCCCATGCGGAAATCGGCAAAAAGTATGATACTGCAGAGCCGGCGCCGGTATACGGTAAACGGCCGCTGCTCAGCTTCCATCAAACAAAAAAATTCTTTGAACCAGACGGTTTAATGGCCCACGCTTCACCGTCTTATCAGCACCGCCCGCAGCAAATAGAAATGCAGCAGAGCATTGCCAACGCCTTTTTGAACAGCAGCCACGGTATTATTGAGGCAGGCACCGGCACTGGCAAATCCTTTGCCTATCTGCTGCCGGCGCTGTTATGGGCTTACGAGAACCAATGCCGGGTACTGGTTTCTACCAACACCATTGCATTACAGGAGCAGCTTTATCAGAAGGATATTCCTTTTCTCAAGCAATGTCTGGATTACGATTTTCCAGTGGCATTGAGCAAAGGCCGCAGCAACTATATTTGTATGCGTCGCTTTCAGCAATATCTCAATCAGGCGGCCACAGTGAGCTGGAATGAAAAAATTTTTCTGGCGGAGTTAGTCTACTGGCTGACTATCACCACCCAGGGCGACAAAGAAACGCTCAATCTCAATAAGCTGGAACAACAATTCTGGGCATCAATTGCCAGCCAGAGTGAAACCTGTATCGGCGGTCAGTGCGGCCAATTCCGCGACTGTTACTACATGCGCAACCGCAAGGAATGTGAAAACAGTATGCTCATTATTACTAACCATGCGCTATTGTTACAGAATATCAAGCTGGAAAATCAAATTCTGCCCTCCTACGAATACATTATCGTAGATGAAGCCCATAATTTGGAGGATGAAGCCACCCGGCAGTTTACCGATACGGTGGATTTGGAATTTTTGCGCAAAAACAGCCAGCATTTACTGCGCAATAACAGTGTTGTGTCCCGAATTATCAATAAGGTAAAAGACTTGGCAGAAGCCAGCGAGGCCTATGACGATTTGCTTTTATCCCAACGGCAGCTCAAAGAGGACGTAGACTTTTTGGAAAGCAACATCAAAACGGCCATTGATTATGTCTTTACCATAGGGCAGCTTTCTCACAACAATGAATGGCGCATCACCGCCAAAGAGCGAAAGAGCAACTGGTGGCAGGAATTAGCGGCCCAACTGGGCCGCATCAATGACTTAGTGCGCACCGTCCACAACCGGCTTTCCCATATTCGCAACCGGATAGATATGTTTGAAGACACCGATTTGTTAGCCAAAGAGTTGGTTTTCCAACAAGGTTGGTTTGGGGAGCAGAACAAATTCATTGAAACATTCGTAGGCGAGAAGCGCAAAAACGACATTTACTGGATTGAATACACTCGCAGCAGTTGGGGTGCCAATTTGTGCCTTTCGGTAGCGCCTATCGACGTCATGCCTATGCTGAAGGAACGGCTCTTTGATACCAATGAAAGCGTTATTCTCACCTCAGCTACGCTGGCCATTGCCAATAATCTGAAATATACGGCGCAGCTTTACCTATTGGAGGAAGGCGAGTATATCTCGTACATTACGCCCTCCCCTTTCGATTATTCCAAACAATCCTGCATTGCCATTCCCACTGACATTGCTGACTATTCCCAGGTCAGTGAGGAAACCTATTCGGCTATGCTGATTAGCAGTTTGGAAAAAATCTTTCAGTCGGTGACTGGCGGTGTGCTGGTGCTATTCACGTCCTACGCCATGCTGAACAAAACCTATTTTGCACTTAAACGCAATCCGGCGCTGAGCAGCTACAACATTCTGGCTCACGGACAGGACGGCAACCGCACCAGTATTCTGCAAAGCCTGAACAAAACAGAAAATACTATTGTTTTGGGCGCCAACAGCTTCTGGGAAGGCGTGGATGTAAAAGGCACAGGATTAACCACCCTGATTATCACCAAATTGCCCTTCCAACCACCCACCAAGCCCATCACCAGCGCCAAGATGGAATATATTCAGTCCCAAGGCAAAAACGGATTTGCCGCCTACAGTCTGCCCCAAGCCATACTCAAATTCCGGCAGGGCTGCGGACGGCTCATTCGCTCCGCCGACGACTGGGGCTCCATCATCATTCTGGATAAGCGGCTTCTGAGCAAAGGCTACGGCAAGGACTTTCTCAATTCCCTGCCCCATCAACCCATTATCCGCAAACCATTGAACGAGGTCTGCCAAACTTTGCAGCAATGGATGCAGAAAAAAACGAAATAAAACGGAAAAGCTGCGTATCGTGGAAGAACAACTTCCGCAATACACAGCTTTTTCTTTATCCGCGCAGCATCATAACCAACTCTGCAAGTCCCATACCGAAAGCCACCATCAAAAACACCATGCCCATAGAGTTCATGCGGTTCTGCCGCTTTTCTGTTTCTTCATAGCGACCCGCCTGCATAATCAACACACCGCAGCAGCCCATCAAAACATAACAGCCCACCTGCAGCCAGCGATAGATCTCCTGCCCATAGGCAGAGCCAGAAGCAAAACTGATAATCACAGCAATCAGCGCCAGCACCATAGCAGCGCCGTAAAATTTCTGCCGTTTGGATTTCAATTCTTTTTTCTGCTGCTCTGCAGCAGCCTTTCTCTCTTTTTTACTCGGCTTACGCTCTGTCGGTTTCTCCGTTGGATTGGCGTGCTCCGCCGACACCGGCTTTTTCTGCTTTTTCTTTGTCATTGAATTCTCCCTTACAGCCGTTCCGGCAATTTTTTCTGCAATAACTCCACGCAATCGGTATTTTCCTCCAACACCTTGGTGGTTGCCACTGGCGGCTCTGCGTAAATCACCGGATAATCCACCTCATCCAACTCTGCCCGCACTGGAAATACCAATTGTTCCCGCTCTGGCTTTTCAACATCAAATTCGGCTTCTTTGCCCGGCAAATTGCCGCGGGCGTCTATCCGCACCCATTTCTGTAAATCCGGCAAATAAACAGCATTTAACCCATGAATAATATGGTCATTGGCCCGCGCCAACCGCTGATAGCACAAGCCTGCGGCAACGCCTTGACTGCGCAATAACGCCGCCAGCAGCATAGATTTGACATAGCAGACTCCCTCCCCTTCAGCCAAAGCTTCTGAGGCCGTATGGGTAATTTTATGGCTTCCAATATCACCTGAATGGGGAATTTCATCCCGCACAAAGGTAAAGGCTGCCTTTATCTTTTCCCGCTCATCTTTGCATTCAGCAAACAGCTCCGCTGCCTTTTGCTGAATAAAGGGATGCTGCCAATCAATATAATGACTGGAAGCTAAATATGCCTGCAAATTTTCACATTCTAATTGATACTTCATCGTCCAAAACTCCTTCCCGTTCCACTATCTTCAGTATACTCCATTTTCACTGCCAGGAAAAGATTTTTCTCTTGTTTCACCCCTTGACAAGTGGTGTATAATAGTAATAAGATTTTTATTTTCATCAGGGAGGTTTTTTCTCATGCATTATGCAATTCTTTATGATAGTCACACTGGCAATACCGCCAAAGTAGCCCAAACCATCCGCCATTCCTTACCGGAAGACGAATGTTTATGCTTTTATTCCACCATTGAAGCCTTAAAGCACCCGGAAAAATTTGCCGACGCTGATTTAATTTTCTACGGCTTCTGGGCTGACCGTTTATCTTGCCCGGAACAATCGCAGAAAGTAATGGCGCAGTTGCCTGCTACTAAAATTGCTTTATTCGGTACTGCCGGTTTTGGCGAAGGCGACGCCTATTATCAGAAAATTCTGGACAACGCCGCCCAATATTTACCGCAGGGCGCAACCTTGCTGGGTACCTTTATGTGTACCGGCAAAATGCCTTTGGAAGTGCAGGAGCAATACCTCAAGCTGTTGAACGACCCTGTCATGCAGGAACAGGCCAAAGAAATGCTGAAAAATTTCGATATGGTGAAAGGCCATCCAGACCCAAAAGATTTAGAAGCAGTCAAAGCTTTTGCTCAACAGCAATATAACACAGCAAAATAATTACATCGGCCCCGCTCTGCAAGCGGGGTTTTTGTTTGTCTGCAAGTTAGCTTAGCTTTTTCTGCATAAACACCATCTCTTCGTTGGCCTGTAAGCCCATTTTATTATAAAAACCCTCGGCAACGGGATGCCGCAGCGTGTACAAGATTATTTCACCAATGCCTCGCTGCCGCAGCCGTTGGCTGGCTGTTTCCAAGGTCCACTGCTCATTCCAGGGCGGCGCATTGAACGACGCCACATAAAGCGCCGCAATATCGGCAACGTCCTCCAACAGAAATTGTCTGTAATTCATACCATGCTCCTATAAAAATAGGGCTGTCAACATTTTTTAAGCCGACAAGCCCTTGTGCATCGTTTATTTTAACAAGGCATCCACTGCAGCGCCAATCACTTTGCCGTCCGCTTTGCCTTTTAATTCACCCATAACGGTTTTCATAATCATGCCTTTGTTTTTCACAGTTGTTTCCAATCCAGCTTTGGCAATCAGCTCTGCTACAGCGGCAGCCACTTCCTCGGCGCTCATCTGTTTAGGCAGATAGCTTTCCAGAATGGCGATTTCCGCTTGCAGCTCGGCCATTTTATCTTCCCGGCCCTGCGCCATTTCCAGAGCTTCCCGTTCCTGCTTCAACTCCTTGGAGATAACATCCAAGCATTCTTGTTCCGTACAGTCGCGGCCCAATTCTTTATGCTTATAAGTCAAACCGGATAACAGCATGGTGATGACTTTATTTTTCACTGTATCCTTTTCTTTTAATGCAGCCATTTTATCGGCACGTAACCGTGTGGTATACATAAAAACTCCTTCTTTCCCTAACAATTTTCACTTCTTTAACTTGAAATAACGACTCAACTTTTTATCTTGTCAAATCGGGACGTAATCCCACTGCACCGCCTAAATAAACATGCTGTACCGCAGCCTTGTTATCTTGCTCGGCCAACAGCATAACACGGATACAGGACGGCAGCGACCCTTCCACATACATTTCTTGCACACAGAACAGCGGTACCTGATCCCATCCCGGCAGCTCCCGAGCAAATTTGGCAGGATAAGCGGCATCTAAATCTTTTGTCGCTGTAAAAGTTGCGTTAATAATATTCTCCGCCTGTAATCCATTTTCCTCCATAATCACCTGTAACAATTCCAGCGTGCAGCTACGAATAGCTTCCGCCGTGTTGGCCTGTGCGGTGTGCGCACCACGAATTGCTTTCATCGCTTCACCTTCTATGCCTCAATTTCTTTTTGCAGAAGCATTCGAATTGCTTCCTGCTCAATACCTTTTACAATTTTAACACTGCCCAGCTTTTCTGGCAAGATGAACACCAACTGCCCATCCTGCACTTTTTTATCCAACAGCATACCATTTAAAATATCTTCTATCGCCAACGATTTATCCACCTGGGTGGGTAATTGAAACTGCTGCAACAGCTCTTTCAATTCACTTTCCACCACAGCATCGCAGAAGCCCTGTTCCGCTGCATAGCGAGCAGCCAGCACCATACCTACTGCCACCGCTTCTCCGTGCAGATAGCCCTGATAATGGCCGGCCAATTCCAGGCCATGACCAATGGTATGTCCATAATTCAGCTTGGCGCGCACGCCGCCTTCTGTTTCATCCAGCGCCACCACATCCGCTTTTAAACGGCAGCAATCGGCAATCACCTCTGCCACAGCTTCCAAATCCCGCTGTAAAATAGCCTCTGCATGAGCCTGCAAAAAGCGAAAAAAGTGAACATCATAAATAACGCCATACTTCACCACTTCTGCTAAACCATTTTGCCAATGACGCTGCTCTAAGGTCTGTAAAGTTTCCAAATCAATGAGCACCAGCCGCGGCTGATAAAAGGAGCCTATCATATTTTTCCCCAGCGCGTGATTGACCGCCACCTTGCCGCCTACGCTGCTGTCCACCTGCGCCAATAAAGAGGTAGGAATTTGAAAAAAAGCAACGCCCCGCTGATAAATGCTGGCCACAAAGCCGGCCAAATCGCCTACCACACCGCCGCCTAAGGCAATTACGCAGCTATCCCGATGGAATTTTTTCTCCAGCAGCACTGTCAAAATATGTTCTGCCTGCTGCCAGCTCTTGCTGCTCTCACCGGCTGGGATGGCAATGACAGTCACCTGAAATCCCTGCTGCTCCAAGCTTTTCTGCACCGTTTCCTGATAAAGCGGCCCCACATTGCTGTCGGTAATCACGGCAGCCTGCCGCCCTTTTACCAACTCGGCAATTTTTTCACCGCAGCAGCACAATAAACCGGTACCGATTTCAATGGCATAGCTGCGCGACCCTAACGACACTTCCAATTTTTTTAATAGCTTCATAACGCTTCTCCCGTCTGCTCTTTTAACCACGTTATTACTTGATTTGCTAACTGCTCTACCGGACAATGGCTGGTATCCAGCAATAAGTCTGCCTCCCGATAACAGGGCATCCGCTGCTCCAGTACCTGCTCAATGCGCTCTAGCTTACCCTGCCCCGGCTCTCGCTGCTCCAGCACCGGCCGTACCGTACGCTCCTGATTTACCCGTTCCAGAATAATTTGAGGCTGCGCCAAAAGACTGATAACAAAGCAATGTTCTCGCATAACTGCACGGTTTTCCGCCCGCAGCACAGCACCGCCGCCAGGAGAAATAATCAAATTGGGCTGAGCCGCGTAACGACACAACACCTCATGCTCCATCTGCCGAAATGTTTCCTCGCCAAAACGGACAAAAATTTCACCAATCTCCATTTGCTGTTCCTGTACAATGACGGTATCCAAATCCACCAAAGGCAATTGCAGCCGCTTGGCCAGTTCTTTGCCCAAGGTTGTTTTTCCTGTGCCCATAAAGCCAATCAAAATCAGACTTTTCATTGCATAGCCGCCTTCACATAATCCACATAGCTGTCATAATTGCGTCGTACTTCCAACAAGCTGTCACCGCCGAATTTTTCCAAAAAGCTTTCCAAAATAGTCCAAGCCACAGCATTCTGCATCACAATCGCTGCCGCCGGTACAGCACAGGCATCAGACCGTTCCACCGAAGCCAGACCTTCTTCATGGGTCAGGAAATCTACACTATGCAACGGCTTGTACAGCGTGGGAATCGGCTTCATAGCCCCACGAATAACCACTGGCTCCCCATTGGTCATGCTGCCTTCCAGCCCGCCGCAACGGTTGGTTTTGTGATAAAATCCTCTGCCCGCTTCATAAAAAATTTCATCATGCACCTGAGAGCCGGGCAGAACAGCAGCCTGAAAGCCCAAGCCAATCTCTACCCCTTTAAAGGCCTGGATGCTCATAACAGCCTGCGCCAAACGGCCGTCCAACTTGCGGTCATAATGCACATAACTGCCAATTCCCAAAGGCAGCCCCTGCACCACCACTTCTACCACACCGCCTAAGGTATCACCTTGGCTCTTTGCCCTATCAATCAACTGCACCATATCCTGCTCAGCTTCTTTGTCAGTGCAATAAACCGGCGTTTCATATAGTCCATCATTCAAATTCTCATAATTGGGCAACGCCTCCACCGATCCAATGCTGACCACATGGCCCCATAGCTTTACGCCAAATTGACGCAGCACATCTTGCGCCAAAGCGCCCACCGCTACACGAATTGTTGTTTCCCGGGCGCTGGAGCGTTCTAAAACATTGCGCAAATCCTGTTGATGATACTTAATACCGCCAGTCAAATCGGCATGACCAGGTCGGGGCAATGTCACCTTGCGCTTGTCGGTGGCCGCGCCTGGCTCGGCCGACATAATTTTCTCCCAGTTAGCCCAATCCTTATTATGCACCATGAGCGTCACAGGAGAACCTAATGTTTTTCCATCCCGCACACCTGTGAGAATTTCCACTTTATCCTTTTCAATTTTCATTCTGCCGCCGCGGCCATGGCCACCCTGCCGTCGGGCTAGTTGTGCATTGATAAACTCCAAATCAAGGGGAATGCCTGCCGGCAGCCCTTCTATAATAGCCACCGAACCTTTCCCGTGGGATTCCCCGCCTTCTAAATAACGAATCAAAGCCATCACCTCTTAAGGTTTCTCTAATCTATAAACGCTGCTTCCTATCCACTACCCGTCAAAGCGGGCCGGTAACTGGGGATCATACAATGGACAGTCAAACTCCAATAAAATATCAATCAATCTGTTCATGTCAAAACCAGATAACCCATAGCAATCAATACGCACAATCTGCGATGTGGTAAACACGGTAAAAGCGCCAGCGCCCTTTTTTTCATAGTTGTCCCCATCCAACCGCTGCCAATCGGCAAAGCTGTCGGCAATGCGCTGCCGGATTGGCCCAATCGGCAACTCCTCTAAGCCTTCCACCCGTTCTCCATCACAGCAAGCCTTTTCATACACAGTCTGATTGTCTAAATACACGCCGTCTTGATATTTCCAAAAATCCAAATCGTAGCTCACGGCATAGTCTCCTTATTATCCAACCTTTTTACTTTCCGCTCAGCTTAGCTATCAACTGGGCTTCAATGGCATCGGCTGTTGGCCGCACGCCGGTCCATGCTTCAAAAGCCAACACACCCTGATAGATAAACATGCCCAAGCCGGAAGCGGTCTGTGCGCCCTGTTCCCGCGCCAATCGCAGCAACTTGGTTTCCAACGGATTATAAATCAAATCTACTACCAAATGCGCTGGCTGCAGCGCCTGGATATTGACAGGAATCATATTGTCCAAATTGGGCGACATCCCCAGAGATGTGGTATTCACAATCGTACCATACTGCTCATACAGCTCTGGATTTTGCAACTCCTGCAAAGATACTGTTTCGGTTTCAGTATGGCTCAACGCTGCAATTTGCGCCGCCAGATGCTCCGCTTTTTCCATGCTGCGGTTGGCAATGCAGATTTTCGCTGCACCCTGTAACGCCATAGCCACCGACACCCCTTTGGCCGCACCGCCAGCACCTACCAAAAGAATGCGCTGTCCGGCAGCCTGCCAATGATGCTTGGCCTCCAGAGCCGCCAATAAACCGGCGCCGTCGGTGTTATCGCCAAAGTAACCGTCAGGCGTATAAATCAGCGTATTCACTGCGCCGCAAGCCTGTGCCGCTTTGCTCATACCGCACAAATAGGGAATTACGCCTTCTTTATGGGGAATGGTCACATTACAGCCCTGCACACCCAGCGCATGCATCCCCCGCACGGCTGTGCCGATATTTTCTTTCTCCACGGCAAAGGCCAGATAAGCGCCATTGATTCCGCACTGCTCCAGAAAAATATTGTGCATAAAGGGCGACATGGAATGGCCCACCGGATTACCCAGTAATCCAAACAATTTTGTCTGCGCGTCTATCATTTATTTCACCTCTAACCCTTGCAAATCACTCCAAAAGGATGGCCAAGACACTGACACTGCTTCAAAACCTTCAATTTCTGCCGCGCCTTCTGCTGCCAAAGCTGCAATGGTCATCGACATGGCAATGCGATGGTCGGCAAAGCTGTTGCAAATTGCACCGGCCTGTAAGGGCTTACCGCCTACAATACGCAGACCATCTTCCAGCACTGTAATCTCAGCATCAAAAGCCTGTAAGCCCTGCGCCACGGTTTCCAACCGGTTGCTTTCTTTTACTTTCAATTCCTGCGCGTCATGAATTTCCGTCACACCGGAAGCACAGGCCGCAGCCACTGCAAGAACAGGAATTTCATCTACCAGGCGGGGAATGAAATCGCCAGCAATGGTAGTGCCATGCAAAGACGCGCTGCGCACTACGATATCTCCCATTTTTTCTCCGCCGCTGACCCGCTCGTTGAGAATGGTTAAATCGGCTCCCATAGCCAGCAACACGTCGATAATTCCGGTGCGAGTCGGATTTAAGCCGACATTTTTCAAGCAAATTTCACTGCCAGGTATAATACTGCCAGCTACCAGCAGATAAGCCGCCGAGGAAATATCACCAGGCACTTCAATTTTTTGTCCCTTTAGCTGCGGATTGCCTTTTACTCTGGCCGTATTGCCGACAGTTTCCACCTCGGCGCCAAAGGATTGCAGCATCAATTCGGTATGATTGCGGGATAAGCTGGGCTCGGTTACTTCTGTCCACCCATCGGCATAAAGCCCCGCCAACAGCACCGCCGATTTGACCTGCGCACTGGCCACCGGCGACTGATAGTGCATAGCGTGCAGCTTGCACCCTTCAATGGCCAACGGCGCCAGCGTATTACCCTGCCGACCAATAATTTTAGCCCCCATAGCCGTTAACGGTTTGATCACCCGTCCCATCGGACGCTTACGAATAGAGGCATCGCCGGTTAATACCGTATTAAAGGGCTGACCGGCCAAAATACCGGAAATCAAACGGATGGTGGTGCCCGAATTTCCTACGTCAATATAATTGTCAGGCTCTTGCAAACCGTGCAAGCCCTTTCCATGTACAATAATTTTTTCATCGCTTACTTCAATCTCAATCCCCATGCTGCGGAATGCGCCCACTGTGCTCAAACAGTCGTCGCCGTATAAAAAACCGGTAATCTCTGTGTCTCCTTCTGCCAGCGAACCAAACATGATGGAACGATGCGAAATCGATTTATCGCCGGGAATGGTTAAGGTTCCCCGCAGCCCTTTACTGGGCTCTATGCACTGTTTCATGGTATCCCTCCCCAATATTCTTACAAAACCTTACTTTTAATAATAATATAATCTTTCCATTTTGAAAAGTCCTCCTGCCAAAGATTTGCACTTTTTGCACAAATCCAATCAACAGCTATCGCACAATACAAGAAGGGCTGCCACAGCAGATGCGACAGCCCTCGTTTCTATTACAGTTTCTTGCCCATAATCTGAGCAACCTGCTGCAAATCTTCCATAACCATTTTAAATTTATGCGGTTTCAGCGACTGCGGTCCATCAGACAACGCATGCAATGGATCTGGATGTACTTCAATCATCAAGCCATCTGCACCGGCAGCAATGGCCGCCCGGGACATAGGCTGTACCAAATTCCATTTACCAGTAGCATGACTGGGGTCCACAATAATCGGCAAATGGGTCAGTTCCTTGATCACTGGCACCGCTGCCAAATCCAACGTATTGCGGGTGAAGGTCTCAAAGGTACGAATGCCCCGTTCACAGAGAATGACTTGTTCGTTACCGCCAGATAAAATATATTCGGCAGCCATAATCCATTCTTCTATGGTAGCGGACAATCCCCGTTTCAACAGAACCGGTTTCTGAATTTTACCCACTTCCCGCAACAAATTAAAGTTTTGCATATTACGGGCGCCAATCTGCACAATGTCGCAATATTCGGCTACCAATGGCACACTGCGAGGGTCCATGACTTCGCTGACAATTTTCAGTCCAGTTTTTTCCCGCGCTTCCGCCATATATTGCAAGCCCTTTTCCTCTAACCCGGCGAAAGAATAGGGTGAGGTTCTCGGCTTGAAAGCGCCGCCCCGTAAAATCCGTGCGCCAGAGGCTTTCACAATTTCAGCCACCTCCAGCATTTGTTCCAGACTTTCTACCGCGCAAGGCCCTGCCATAACCTGCAGTTCATCGCCGCCAATGGTCAAATCGCCAATCTGCACGACGGTATTTTCCGGACGGAACTCCCGACTGGCCAATTTATAAGGCGTTACAACCGGCATTACCTTTTCTACGCCTTCCAGTGCTTCAGCATTTAAGCCGGCCTTTTGCTCCTGCGTAGCGCCCACCAACCCAATGATGGTGCGTTCTACCCCCTGGGAAATATGCAGCTTCAAATCCCGCGCTTCCAGGTACTGAATTACATTTTGCAATTTTGCCTCATCGGCACCGTGCTTTACAACAATAATCATACTACATGCCTCCTACCGTTGTACCGGCCGCGCAAAAATAAAAAAGCACCCCTAAAAACGGCGTGCGACAACCCTATTTTCACACTACCAGACAACCATCCTACAAATAATTTTGCATGCGGCTACAGCATTCTGCTATAGCCCTACCATTCTACAAATCTATTTATACTCTTTTTTCCCGCAAAAAGCAAGCCCTATTTTCACAATTATGCTGCAATTACTTTCTTTTATCCAACAGAACCCTTTCCAAAGGCCCTTTTAAAACGGAAAACCGGAACTGCACCTCATGGAAGTACAGTTCCGGCAGCGCTAAATTTTTTCTAACCAAACTTATCATCAGGAGGATTCTCATGCATAGCTACACCAAATTATTTCAACCTTATTTATTGGAATTGGCGGAGCAGCACCGCCAAAAACAACATCTTTCACAGGAACACATGGCCGAATTGCTGCGAATTACGCCCCGGTCTTATAGTGCTCTGAAAAACGGACAAAATTCCCTCTCTGCGTCGGTTCTTCTTTTATTGCTATTACTGCTGCCGGAAGAAGAGGTTTTGCAATTTTTACAGAAAATGCGCACGGTAATAAAAGAAGCCGACCACAATAAATCTCTAGAGCATTGAAAATAAATTGGTTTCACCAAACCTGTTTAAATTTTTTTCGTATACGTTCTTAACCAAATATTCAATGTAAGCATTTATTTTCTAACAGACCGTTGCAATTCGGTTATCCAAAATTCTGCGGGATTGGGGCGCTCACTATGTAATATTCCCTATGAATTCCCATATTTTAATACCCTTTTGAAGAAGTAAAGCGGCAGAATCGGTTCCACGTAGAAAAAGTACTTCCGTTTCCATAATGAACTGCAACAACCGCCAAAATTTCGGGAAACTTCCACACCTTAAAGCAATCTGCAGATTTTACATCTCGTTCTACTGGAAAAGCCACCATCACTTCCATCTGCTGCTTTCCGTTAACCATTTTTTCTTCTGTAATGGAAAGCGCAGTTGCACCGGTGACTATGCCAGTTTCCATAAGCTGAAGGTACAGCGTATCAAACAGTTACTTTACTACTGGCTCTAAATCGTTATGTTTTTAATATGGAAACCCGACAACGCTGTGCAAGACGTTTTCAAATGGAACTTCCGCAGTCATTTTTACAAAGCTCCATGGAGCAATTCATCAATGAAATGGATGCCAATGGTGTACAGAAAGCCTTAGTTCCAGTGCGTCGTTTCTCTGGAACTTACGGAGATCCTACAGAGGCTGTTAGCAACGATGTCTTATTTCAGCTAACCGCTGCTTATCCAGGAAGATTCCTTGGCGTACCAGATATTGATTCTTTAGGCGGACAAAATTCTATAGAAGTGATAAAACAGTATACACAATATCCGGAAATTTGTGGAATTGCTCTGGAACCAGGCTATCAATTCATTAATGTAGATGATAGTCGAATTTATCCAATTTATAATTATTGTCAAGCGAATCAAATCCCTATTTTCCTGTCCTTTGGCGGAAAATGCCAAAGAAAATTAAGTAATTTGCAGCCAGTTGCCTTAGACAGAATCTTAACGGATTTTCCCGATTTAACAATTATCACAGCGCATGGTGGTTGGTCTTATGTGCAGGAAATGATGTGGAATGGTCTGTTGCATAAAAATCTATATCTGATGCCTGATATTTATATGCTCAACATTCCTGGAAGTCGCGACTTTATTGACGCTGCCAACACTTTATTGACAGAACAAATTGTGTTCGGCTCTGCATATCCTTGTGTATCTTATGCTTATGTATTAAAATATTTACAACAGCACCTATCAAATGACGTTTTACCCAAAGTTCTGTATGCCAATGCGTTGAAGACTATACAGTTTAATTTTACAAACCTATAATTCGCATTTTAAGAGAATTAACTGTTAGACAATGGCTAATTCTTTTTTATCACCAACAAAATGTTTTATAAAAACTGTCTCTCCATCCGTTCCTCCCTTCCCATAACATTATTTTTCACTAATTTTTTCATTTCATATTGACAGTGACGTTGCGTTATCCTCTATAATAATAAGTTAATAGACTGAGGAAAGGGGGCTTCTTCATGCCGGAAGATGGAGAACAGCAATATATGACTGTAGGCGAGTTGGCTGATAAGGTGGGCGTTACGGTGCGCACCATTCAGTATTACGACCAGGAAAATCTGCTGAAGCCGTCGGCGAAAGGCAGCCGCAATCAGCGTCTTTACACGGAGAAGGATGAAGAAAAGCTTTATAAAATACTTTGTTTCAAATTTATGGGGCTTTCGCTGATGGAAATTCGGCAGAGTCTGGCAGGCTTTGAGGATACTGCTGGGGTGCAGGGGCTGCTGGAGGAGAAAATTCATGATGTGGAAAAGGAAATGTCGGCGCTGCTGAAGCGGTTTGCCACGCTGAAAAATCTCAGCGAAACGGTGAAATCGGACGATGCTGTCAACTGGCAGCATTACGCCCATGTGATTGAGCGCTTTCAGGACGAGGGCAAGTATTTGTGGAAACTGCACTGTTCCTTTGAAGAAAATGCTTATCGGGAGCAGGAATCGGAGCAACGGGAGCTGCAAAAGGAATATGCAGAGAAGCACCGCGCTGTGGAGCAATGGCATAAGCTCATTGCCGACGCCATCCGGCTTTTGCATCAGAATGAACCGCTGGACAGCAGCAAGAGTCGGGAAATTGCCCGCCGCTATTTGGCTATGGAAAAGGAAGTGGGCTCGGTATCCCGCAAAACCAATCATCACGATTTTGTGATTTTTGATTCGGCGGAAAAAAGCAGCGTTTACGACTCCTTCCACGAACTGCGCTTTGAAGTGAACGAGTTTTTGCAGAACGCTGTTAAAAATTATCAGGAAACACAAGGAGAATAACCATGATTGTATCTTGGATGACAACCAACCAATGCAACCTGAAATGCAGCCATTGCTATCAGGATGCTGGCAATAAAAAGGAAGCGGAGCTGACTACCGCGGAAGGAAAGAAATTGATTGACGAGATTGCCCGCGCTGGATTTCGGATTATGATTTTCAGCGGCGGCGAGCCGTTGATGCGGCCCGATATTTATGAGCTGGTGGCCTATGCTGCTTCCAAAGGGCTGCGGCCAGTGTTTGGCACCAACGGCATGCTGATTACCAAAGAGGTGGCGCAAAGACTGAAGGACAGCGGTGCTGCCGCCATGGGCATCAGTCTGGACAGCTTGGACGAAGCCAAGCACAACCACTTTCGCGGTCATCGGGAGGCCTACGCCCGCACGGTACAGGGCATGAAAAACTGTCGGGAGGTGGGCCTGCCCTTCCAAATTCACACCACCATTATGGATTGGAACAAAAACGAAGTGTGCGATATGATCGACTTTGCTGTGGAAATGGGCGCTATGGCCCAATATCTGTTTTTTCTCATTCCGGTGGGCCGCGGCATTTATATTGAGGATACGGCGGTGGAGGTACTGGAATATGAAGCTCTGCTGCGCACCATTATGGAGAAGCAAAAGCAGGTTTCTATCCCTATTAAGCCAACCTGCGCACCCCAGTTTACGCGGGTGGCCAAACAGTTGGGCGTGGAGCTGGATAAACGGTTCACCCGCGGCTGTCTGGCCGGGTTGACCTACTGCATTATCAGTCCGGTGGGGAAGGTGCGGCCTTGCGCTTATATGGTGGAGGAAGCCGGCGATGTACACGATACGCCCTTTGATGAAATCTGGCGGCACAGTGCGCTGTTTCAGCAGCTGCGCACCCAGGCTTACAAAGGGGCCTGCGGCCAATGCGGCTATAAAACCATTTGCGGCGGCTGCCGGGCCCGCTCCGCTTATTACCATGACGGCGATATCATGCAGGAGGACAGCTACTGCGCCTTAGGCAAACAGTTGCTGTAATCTGCAGCAACTGTTTCCCACACTATTTTCAGAAAAGGAAGATGACTGCTATGCAAAAAAACCGTAACTGTTTTTCCCTGATTGCCGCCTGTCTTTTGGTTTGTCTTTGCTTGGCCGGGTGCGGCGGTCAGCCGGCTTCCCAGCAGCAGGCGCAAACGTCTGCCGCCGAAGCCTACACCTTTACCGACGCCTTCGGCCAGCAAATTACTGTACAGAACCCGCAGCGGGTGGTGGCGCTGATGGGCAGCTTTGCCGAAATTTGGTGCTTAGCCGGCGGCGCCGATACTTTGGTGGGCGTTACCAGCGATGCCTTTGATGGTCGGGATTTGGGCCTGTCCGACGAGATTGCCGTTGTAGGCACCTTTCAAAATCCCAATATCGAAGAAATTTTAGCTTTAGAGCCCGATTTGGTGTTGTTATCGGCGGAAACCAAGGGCACCGACAGCCATGTGGCCTTAAAAGACGCTTTCACCAGCGCCGGCATCACCGCCGCTTATTTCAGCGTCACCCATTTTGACGATTATCTGGCCATGTTGAAAACCTGTACGGAAATCACCGGCGATGAAGCGGCTTATCAAACCAACGGTCAGGCGGTGCAAGAAAAGATTGCACAGGTAATTGCCGATGACAAGCTGGATACCCAGCCCTCTGTGCTGCTGATGATTACCTATTCAGGCGGCATTCGTCCGCAAAGCTCCGACAGTATGACCGGTAAAATGCTGGCCGATTTGGGCTGCCATAACATCGTAGACGACAACCCCAGCCTCTTAAAGGATTTCAGCGTAGAAAATATCATCGAAACCGACCCGGACTATATTTTTGTGATTCCTATGGGCAACGATGACGACGCTGCCGTT
>CABQBF010000035.1 GCA_902462325.1 uncultured Peptococcaceae bacterium | reverse complement strand
ATCATAGGAGGGATACATCTTGGAAGAAACGGATATTATGAAATTTTTTGCTAACTATGAGGTTCTATTTGTTGAGAAAAATCACCCGATTCATTTAAATACGGAACCGTGGAGCCATGTTTTTTTCCTGCACAAAGGAATTGCGATTGTAAAACGGATTCATGCCGATGGTACAGAAGAGTTGCTGCGCTTTGCCAAAGAAAATAATTTCATTGGCATCCCTAATTATTTCACCGCCAGCAGACAACTAGCCGAACATGATACTTCCATCTATGCCTGTACAGACTGTATTTTATACAAGTTTTCTGCAAACGACTTTCACACTTTATCTTATCAACACCCTGAAATTTTAGAATTCATCATTATCAAAATTGGCCTAGAAAATCATTTATTTCGTAAACAAATGGATAATATTTCTCACAAGAAAACAATCAACGCGCTGGCCTCCTTACTCATCGATATGAAGATTGACACACCGTCTGGCATGCAAATACCGGCCTGTCTTACTAATAATGATATTGCTACCTATTTAAAAATACATTTTGTCACTGTATCAAAAATGCTGCATGCGCTTATCAAAAACGGTATCCTAGAAAAACGGGAAAAACAGCTTTATATTCGTCATTATGAAAAATTACTGGCCTTAGCAAATAATCAAACAACGCTTTCACTAGAAGTTTAACGACACATAATTTTTCTGCTATCATAACAAAGAACCAACCGGCCTGCAGGTTCTAAGACCGGTTGGTTCTTTTATCAATATGCGTTATGCGCCTTTATATCACACTTATAGCTGTAACGCGCGCCGTAGCTGTAAAACATTTTTTATGCCTGCCAGATATGCTGTATCGGCATAGATCAGACAACTGCGTTCTTTTTCCAACAACATAGCATCAATAACAGTACGCTGCTCTTCCGTCAATACGAGCTGCAAATATTGCTGTTCAGCCATCTCTTCCTGTCGGCAGATTTCTTCATACGCAGCATTATCCTCCAAAAGCTGTTGTACTGTCTGTTCTCGCAGCAAATTCGCCGACTGCCGAAACACTTCCAGAAACTCTTGATCATCCATAGCATTCCACTCCTTGTCCAGTTATCGTTCCACTTTTCATAATGTGCTATTCCAATAGCCACAAACAAGACTGGTAATAACAAATGAAATGCTTTCCATAGTTTTCAACCTGCCGAAAACCGGAAACTGCCACAACTTCTGCTAAAACTCTACATGAAATGTTCCAATGTACGAACTGCAATGATTGCTACATTTTTACTGTAAATTATATTGTTCGTCATTACCTGACTTTATCATAGCACAGTTACAAGAAAATACAACCAAAAACTTTTTTCTACAATTTTTCTCACCTTGAATTGATAATGCAAGACACAAAAAACTCCTGCAAGAACTACTTTTCCTACAGGAGTTTGGAAATTGCTTATTTTACTAAAACAAAAACGTCTTACATCATACCGCCCATGCCGCCATCCATCGGTGCTGGCTGTTCTTTTGTCACATCAGCAACCAAACTTTCAGTGGTTAAAATCATAGAAGCGATACTTGCTGCATTTTGTAACGCCGAACGGGTCACTTTTGCCGGGTCCACAATACCGGCAGCAATCATATCTTCATAAACATCGGTACGTGCATTATAGCCCTGACCCAACGGCAAAGATTTTACTTTTTCTACAATAACAGAGCCTTCTTTTCCGGCATTGAATGCAATCTGACGAACCGGTTCTTCCAAAGCCCGTTTAATAATATTGACACCCGTCTGTGCATCATCCACGTCCATCTTAATGCTTTCCAGGGCAGGCAGAATATTGATTAACGCAGTGCCACCGCCAGGTACAATTCCTTCCTGTACAGCCGCTTTGGTAGCAGCCAGAGCATCTTCAATGCGATGTTTCTTTTCAGTCAGTTCGGTTTCCGTAGCTGCACCGACATGAATCACTGCTACGCCGCCGGCCAATTTTGCTACCCGTTCCATATATTTGTCGCGATCAAAGTCAGAGGTAGTTTCTTCTGCCAGTACACGAATCTGAGCAACACGGGCATCAATTTCCGCTTTATCACCGGCACCTTCTACGATAGTAGTGTTTTCTTTGCCAACAGTTACTTTTGCAGCACTGCCCAACATGTCCAAAGTGGTATCTTCTAATTTATAACCCAATTCATCGGTTACTACCTGACCGCCAGTTAGAATAGCAATGTCTTTCAGCATTTCTTTTCTGCGTTCGCCAAAGCCTGGAGCTTTTACAGCAACGCAGGTAAAGGTACCTCTCAGTTTATTTAACAGCATCGTCGTCAGTGCTTCGCCTTCCACATCTTCTGCAATCAGTAATAATGGACGGCTAGCTTGCACAACTTGTTCTAATACTGGCAATACTTCCTGGATATTGCTGATTTTTTTATCGGTCAGCAAAATTAACGGATTATCCAACACCGCTACCATTTTGCTGGTATCGGTCACCATGTATGGAGAAATATAGCCACGGTCAAACTGCATCCCTTTTACTACATCCAGCGTGGTACCGAAGGTTTGGGAATCTTCTACTGTGATAACCCCTTCTTTACCGACCACTTCCATAGCTTCGGCAATTAATTCACCGATTTTTGGATCGTCACAAGATACCGCAGCAACCTGCGCAATTTCTTCTTTGGTTTCAATTTTCTGAGACAGAGAGCCGATAGCTTCTACAGCAGTTTCCACCGCTTTCTGAATTCCCTGACGAATTACCATTGGATTCGCACCAGCAGCTACGTTTTTTAAACCTTCCCGTACCATAGCCTGTGCCAAAACAGTTGCAGTAGTAGTCCCGTCACCGGCTACATCGTTTGTTTTAGTAGCTACTTCTTTCAGCAACTGTACACCCATATCTTCAAATGGATCTTCCAGATCAATTTCACGGGCAATAGATACACCATCATTGGTGATGACTGGAGCGCCATATTTTTTGCCTAATACAACATTTCTGCCCTTTGGCCCTAAGGTTACCTTTACTGCTTCCGCAACAGCATTTACGCCAACTTCCAAAGATTTTCTAGCTTCTTCCCCAAAACGAATTTCTTTCGCCATGATTATTTGCCTCCTAAAATGTTTTCACTTTGCGCTTATCAAGCAAACAACAAACCTATTCTAATACAACCAGAATATCATTTTCTGTTAACAGGACTAATTCTTCACCGTCAAATTTTACTTCAATACCAGCATGTTTTCCATAAACGACTTTATCGCCCACTTTTACTTCCAGCGGAATGCGCTGTCCTGTTGCCTGAGATACATAACCACTGCCAACTGCAATTACTTCGCCCTGATGTGGTTTTTCCTGGGCAGAGCCTGGCAGAACAATACCGCTCTTTGTTTTTTCTTCCACTGCTACAGGTTTTACTGCAATTCTGTCACCAATTGGTCTGATACTCATAATAAAAAAGCCTCCTTAAAATATAAAAATCATCCTGATTTAACTAGTTTTTTGTTAGCACTCAATTAAGTCGAGTGCTAATATTTATATAATACCACCTTGACAAAAAAATGCAAGAGATTTTTCTAAAAAAATTTGCCAAAATGGAAAAATATTTTATAATGGACTATAGAAAAATCTGTTATCCCTTTATTCGTGACTATCCTAAAAAAATCCTGCCAAGAAGGAGTGCTGTCGGTGAAAAATCAGCTTCGACAATATTATAAACAACTTCGTAACCAATTAAGCGCAGCCACTGTAGAAAAATATAGCGCACAGATTGCTGCCCAGCTTTTTGAACTACCTCTATGGCAAAATAGTCAAACTATTATGCTTTACCTCTCCTTCCAAAACGAGGTGTCCACTGTCGCCATCTATCAAGCAGGCTGGCAAAGAGGCAAAACAATGCTTATTCCCATTTGTGGTCCTCAAGATGGCCTGATGGAAATGAGCTGCATCACATCAATGGAACAACTAGTCTATAATCGCTATGGCATCGGAGAGCTTCCGGCTCACCTACAGCATATGATAGCGCCAGAACAAATCGATCTCTGTTTAATTCCCGGTATTGCCTTTGACCATGCTGGCAATCGCTTAGGATTTGGCGCTGGCTATTACGACCGTTACTTGCTCCGGCTGCGACCTGATGTGAAACGGCTGGCGCTGGCTTATGAATGCCAACTGCATTCCCAATTGCTGCCTATCGACCAATATGATTTGCCAATGGATTATATTCTGACAGAACGTCAATTATACCAAATCACACCATAAAAATTGCCGCATAGAAGACTGTTTCTTTCTCTAGAGAACAATCTGCTATGCGGCATTTTTTATTCTATTTGCATCGTTATTTTATACTGACTATTCGCGCCAGAAACACAAATTAGTTTTTTCCTTTATGTTGAGAAGCAGTCCGCTTCAACTCTTCGGCATGTCGTAACTGAAATTCTTCTTCACCACCTAGCATACGGGCCAGCTCAGCAATTTCCTCTGTAGCCTCCAGTGCTGTCACACTGGTAATTGTCTGTTCACCGACAATGGTTTTCCGAATTTGAAAATGCCGGTCGGCCAGGGCTGCAATTTGCGGTGAATGGGTCACACAAATAACCTGAGCATGATTGCTGACAGCGGCTAGTTTTTCGCCTACTTTTACAACGATATTACCGCCAATGCCGGTATCAATTTCATCAAAAATCAGCGTATCAATACTTTCATACTGTGCCAACACTGTTTTAAAGGCCAGCATAATGCGGGACATTTCCCCACCAGAAGCAATCTGACTCAGCTCTCTAAGCGGCTGACCAGGATTGGCAGACATAAAAAATTCTACCTGATCCATACCCTGTGCTGTCGGCTTTTTTTCTGCAAACTGTACAGCAAAGCGAGTATGACCCATGGCAAGTTGCGTTAATTGAGCCAACAAATCCTCGGTAAGCCTCTGAGCCAACTGCTGCCGCACTTGCCTTACCTCTAACGCCACTTTTTCAAATTGCTGTTGTTTTTGCTGGCAAAGCTGCTCCAACTCAGCAATTTCCTCATCGGCATGTTCTAAGGTGCCGATTTCTTCCTGTAAACGATGCTGCTCTGCCATCAGTTCTGGAATAGACAGATTGTATTTACGTTTAGCCTTATCCAACGTATACTTACGCTCGTTCAATCGTTCTCTGCGCTCAGCATCATAATCCATTTTGCCATGATAGCCTGATAAGGTTAAGCCATAATCTTCCGCCATATACAGCATACTTTGCAGGCTTTCTGTTATTTCATGCAATTGCTTATCATACTGGCTGATTGTTTTCATACCTTCTACAGTAGCTGTAAGCAAGGCATATATAGAACGCCGGTCACCATATAAGGCATGGTAGGCTTTTTCTGTCACCGTTGAAATTTTTTCGTAATTGTCCAATACCGCCAATTCTTTTTCCAACGCTTCTTCCTCACCGTCTTGCAGTTGCAGTTCTTCCAATTCCCGCAGTTTAAAACGCAGAAAATCCAGACGTTCCTGACGTTCTCGCAGTGTTTGCCGCAAGCTATCGCGTTTTTGCTGAGCCTGTGCCAATTGTTGATAGGCTTGCGCCATCAACAGCTTCTGCTGTTGAAAAGTGCTATCACCTAAACTGTCCAGCATTTCCAGATGGTGTTCTTTATTCGAAATGGCCTGAAAATCATGCTGCCCATAAATATTAATTAAAAGCTGTCCCACCCGCCGAAAGCTGGCCAAGGTCACAGTACGGTCATTGATGCGACAGGTGTTTTTCCCGTTTATCGTCAATTCTCGATATAAAATCAGCTGATGTTCCTCGTCCATCTCATATCCTAACTGCAACAACAGCAATTCCAGCTGAGATGCCCTTTCCACCGAAAAAACTCCCTCAACCATAGCTTTTTTACAGCCAAAACGAACATCCTTGCTGCTGGCTCTAGCACCCAGCAGCAACGAAACTGCATCAATAATAATGGATTTTCCGGCGCCGGTTTCGCCCGTCAATACATTTAATCTGTCATTAAATTCAAGTTCTATCTGATGTATCAAGGCAAAATCCTTTACCATCAGCCGCATGAGCATATCTTTTCACCTGCCATTCAATCCAGATAAGACTCTAACTTATCAATAATATCAGGAATTTCTTCTTTTTTTCTAGCTACTACCAAAATCGTATCATCGCCGGCAACAGAGCCAAGAATTTCCGCCCACTGTGCGTTGTCCAACGCAGAAGCTACTGCATTGGCATTACCAGGCGCTGTGCGCACAATCAAAATATTTTCGCTGGCCGCATAATTTAATACAAACTCCTTCAGCATAAACCGCAGCCGCGTCTCCGATACGGTAATATCCGTAGGCAATGAATAACGGTAGCGATCATTGCCTACCGAAATTTTAATCAGCGCCAATTCCTTGATATCTCTGGAAACAGTGGCCTGGGTCACGTTAAAACCGTCTTGTTTTAAAAGCTCTGCCAGTTCTTCCTGAGTACCTACAATATTCTCTTTAATAATTTCTAATATCTTTCTATGACGCTTTGTCTTCACCTAGTTCACCACCCTGTTTTTATTCCTGCACACCTTTTAATTTTTCTCGCAAAACAGCAAAAAAATTACGTTTTTCCAACACAATCAAGCGTGTATCATGCTGTGCCTTGCAAATCTGAATTCTATCACCTTTTTTCAGCTCTACACCGTTTTGCCCATCAACAGTCAGCATAGCGGGCGTGTTATTGGCATCCAACCGCACCGTAAGCATATGCTCCGGCGAAAAAATCAATGGCCGGGCAATCAAACTGTGGGGACAGATAGGCGCCACAATACATAAATCAATAGCCGGATATACAATCGGCCCGCCTGCCGACAACGAATATCCGGTAGAACCGGTAGGCGTAGAAAAAATCAGACCATCACCATGATAGCGCTCTACCAATTGCTCGTTTAAATAAAGCTCCATTTTAATAATGCGGGATAACGCCCCTTTTGTAACTACCAAATCATTCAGAGCGCTCACATCGGCAATACATTGCCCCCCTCGAAAAACCTGCGCGTTCAGCATCATGCGATGCTCGATTTGATAGTTTCCTGCCAGCAATTGCTGTAGGCTTTCTGTCATCTGCTCCACTTCTATTTCCGTCAAAAAACCTAAATATCCCTGATTAATGCCCAAAATAGGGATGGCACAGCCATAAACAGTTCTAGCCGCCCGCAACATGGTGCCATCTCCGCCAATCACCAAAACCAACTGCACCGCAGCACAAAATTGTTCCTCTGTGCTCTGCTGCAATTTTAAGGCCTCTGCTTCAGTTCCAATAGCTGCCACTGTAACCTGCTGCTGTCGCAGCAGTTCCACAAGTTGCAGACCAATTTTGACAATCTGTTCTTTATCCCGATTAATAATCAAACCTACCGTTTTGATTGCTTCCATAATTGCTCTCCTAAAACACTTTCAGCAAGCTATACACCAGCACACCAGCCAAAAGACTGGCCAAGCCATAGCCCACATAGCCTCTACGCCGTATATCGGTATAAGCGAACTGAATTTCCTGTAGGGTATGATGCTCCATATCTAACAACAAAACGCCGTCAGGCTGATACACTAACTTATATTCCAAAAGCTGGCGCCGCACATAAGGTAGACGCACTGTTCCCTGCTGCCCGCTTTTCACTTCCACAATATAGGTTTTTCTGCCCTTACGCACAAAAAAATCAGCTCGCACTTTACTTTTCTGCGGCACACCATCCACATAAACCGTGATGGTCTCCTCCAACTGAGCGGCTAAAATCCGGTAGCCCTGCCGGTGTAAAAACTTTACCGCTTTCTTCTCTGCAACCTCGCCCCGTTTAAACCGCCGGTTCATCCGCCAATTCCGATAGACTGTAGATAAAAAACGATATCCAATACCACCCGCTAGCATCCCTACCAACACCAACAACCATAACCAATAACCAGCCGGTTGCTGTATTGCTGCAATTAACTGCTGTACATCCATTTAAGCGTCCAAACTTTCATGGGCCGCAGCCACCACAACAGCCGCATTGGGAACAAAATCAGTATCTGGATTTTTACGGCCCCACAATAAATATTCAATATTACCCTCTGGCCCTTTCACTGGGGAATAATCCAACCCCCATACCGTTAAACCGATGTCCCGACAAAGCTGCAGAATTTTTTCTATTACTTCCCGATGCACGGCTGCATCGCGTACGACCCCTTTTTTGCCGACCTTTTCCCGTCCTGCTTCAAACTGAGGCTTAATCAAAGCCAACACATGACCATCGTCCTTCAAAAAGGCCATAGCTGGTGGCAAGATTTTATCCAGAGAAATAAACGACACATCGGTGGTCACCACATCTACCATTTGACCCAAGCTGTCGGCCTCCAAATAACGGGCATTAGTCTTTTCCATACTGACCACTCTCGCATCAGTGCGCAGCTTCCAATCTAGCTGATTGTAGCCCACATCGATAGCAAATACCTTAGCCGCACCATTTTGCAGGGCACAGTCCACAAAACCTCCGGTAGAAGCTCCTAAATCGGCTACCACTTTATCGGTTAAATCCACTGGAAATACCCGCAAGGCTTTTTCCAGCTTCAATCCACCCCGACTTACATAGGGAATATCCTGCCCCAACAAACGAATTGGCAATTCGGGATTTATTTCTGTGCCTGCTTTGTCAATTTTATTTTCATTGACCAATACCTTGCCGGCCATAATCAACGCCTTCGCTTTTTCCCGACTAGCCGCCAGTCCTTTTTCTACCAATACCACATCTAATCGTTTTTTTGCCATAATTCTATGTTACCTCTGTTTTTCTCTCAGCGCTGTTTTGATTTTTTCTGCAACAAAACGGACATCTAACCCTGCCAATTCTTTCAGGAAATCTGTTTTTCCATGGGGCACAAACGCATCCCCAATACCAATCCGCAGCACTTGACTGACATTGGTACCCTGCTCATTCAACAATTCCAGCACCGCAGAACCAAAACCGCCAGCCAAAGCGTGTTCCTCCATGGTTACGAGCAAATCACTGGCAGCAACGCAGGATAAAATAGTTTCCGTATCTAAAGGCTTCACAAAACGAGCATTGACAATAGTCGCTTTCACAGATACTTCCTGCTCTAATAATTCTGCCACCTGCCGCGCCACCTGCACCATACTGCCATAGGCTAATAAGGTGATGCCGCTGCCCTGCTGCAAAACTTCAGCTTTGCCCAAAGGCAAAAGCTGCACTGCTTCTTCTATCGGCACGCCTAAGCCAGCGCCGCGGGGATAGCGGATGGCCACCGGACAGTTATATTGCAGTGCTGAATACAGCATATGCCGCAGCTCATTTTCATCCTTAGGCGCCATACAAACCATGCCAGGGATATGGCGCAGATAAGAAATATCATAAACGCCATGATGGGTCGGTCCATCATCACCGACAATACCAGCTCTGTCCAGACAAAACACCACCGGCGCCTTTTGCAGCGCTACATCGTGCAAAATCTGGTCGTAGGCTCTCTGCAAAAAAGTAGAATAAATAGCCACCACCGGTTTCAAGCCATCCAGCGCCATAGCCGCCGCCATGGTCACCGCATGCTGCTCGGCAATACCTACGTCTACCGTGCGTTCTGGAAACTGCTCCTGAAATAGATTGATGCCTGTGCCTTTGCCCATAGCGGCCGTAATACCCACAATGCGCTCGTCTTCCTTCCCTAATGCCGTCAAAGTTTTTCCAAACACAGAAGTATACGTGGGAACTGTCGATTTTTGTTTTACTTGACCGGTAGCAATATCAAAAGCACCGACGCCATGAAACAAATCTGGATTTTTCTCTGCTGGTCCGTAGCCTTTCCCTTTTTGCGTCACGACATGAACCAGCACAGGACAGTTCATATTTTTTACGTTATCTAACACGGTCAATAAAGCTGACAAGTCATGCCCATTGACTGGCCCATAATATTTAAACCCAAATTCCTCAAACAAAACGCCAGGTACCAGCATATATTTCAGCGAATCCTTTAATTTATCTGCTGCCTGAAACATTTTATCACCAATAGCCGGTATTTTTTTCAACAGCGCCTCTACTTCCTCTTTACTTTTTGTGTAAGAGGGATTGCTGCGTACCCTGCTCAAATATTCTGCCATAGCCCCTACATTGGGGTCAATGGACATTTCATTGTCATTCAGAACAACAATCAGATTGCTGTTCATATGGCCAGCATTTTCCAAGGCTTCAAAGGCCATGCCGCCAGTCATCGCACCGTCACCGATTACAGCAATGACATTATAATGCTCTCCCCGCAAATCTCGTGCCTTCATCAGTCCCGTTGCCGCAGAAATGGAAGTGCTGCTGTGCCCGGCGCCAAAGGCATCATGAACACTTTCACTGCGCTTCGGAAAACCGGATAATCCGCCATAAGTACGGATAGTGGAAAACTGCTCATACCGGCCTGTCAACAGTTTATGCACATAAGCCTGATGGCCTACATCCCAAACAATTTTATCCTCCGGCGTGTGAAACACGGCATGCAGAGCAATGGTCAATTCCACCGCCCCCAGATTGGGCGCCAAATGGCCGCCGTTTTGCGAAACCACCTCCACAATTTCTTTACGGATTTCCTGCGCCAACACTTTTAACTCTGAAATCTTCAAATGTTTGATGTCATCTGGACTCTTTATCTGCTGTAAATACTGCATATCTGTTCACCTTCTTTAGTGTGCTCAAACAAACCAACCGACAGCCACACCCAACAAAGCACCGGCTGCCACTTCTACAGGTGTATGTCCCAATAATTCCTTTAACTTTTCCTGATCCAGATGGTTATCTCGATAGAAATCCAGCACAATACGATTTAAAAGCTCCGCCTGTCTGCCCGCCTCTCGCCGTACATTGGCAGCATCATACATCACTACCAGAGCCACTGCTGCAGCAATGGCAAAAGCCGTGGAGGATAAGCCTTCATATTTGCCTACGGATACCGCCATAGCCACAATCAATGCCGAATGGGAACTAGGCATACCACCGGAACCAACCATTCTGCTGAAATCCAATCTCTTTTCTCCCCAGAAAACAAGTACCACTTTCATAATCTGCGCAATCAACCAAGCCAACAATGCAGCCATCAAGGCATGATTCTGCAGCAAGTCAAGCAGATTCATCAGAATAACTCCCTTTCTGTCAGAATTCTCTCCATCCGTTATCCTTTTTCAAAATCAATCTTTTTTATTAATTATCAACTATCAACTTTCTCTGCACAATAAATACTGTGCCAGTTGTACCAATATTTCCCCTTGCTGTCCAAAGGGCTCTAGTGCTGCAATAGCCGCCTCTACAGCCTGCCTTGCCATCAGGCGGGATTGCTCCACGCCATAGAAAGCCGGAAAGGTCGCTTTTTCATTTTTCTCATCACTACCCACTGGCTTGCCGATTTTGCTTGTATCGCCTACCACATCTAAAATATCGTCGGTAATCTGAAAAGCCAAACCTAACTGACGGGCATACTGGGTCAGCGCCGCCAATTGCTCGGCATTGGCTCCACCCAGTATCGCGCCCATGCGCACAGAAGCCTCAATTAAAGCGCCGGTCTTATGATTGTGAATATAATTTAATAAATCGGCGGTAGGCTTCTCCTGCTCAGAAAGAATATCTACCACTTGACCGCCAATCATCCCGGCTGTGCCGCTAGCTCTGCTCACTTCTTTGATAATTTGCAAAATCTGCGTGCTATTACTTCCGTCATCCATATTGCTTAAAATCTCAAAGGCATAGGTAAGCAAGGCATCGCCAGCTAAAATCGCCATGCCCTCACCAAACACCTTATGATTAGTAAGTTTACCCCGCCGATAGTCATCATCATCCATTCCAGGCAAATCATCATGGATTAGCGAGTAGGTGTGAATGCATTCCATAGCACAAGCACCATCCAAAGCTTGCTGCCAAGAACCGCCAACAACCTCGCAAGCCGCCAGACACAATACCGGACGGAACCGTTTCCCGCCAGCAAACACACTGTATGCCATGGCCTGGTGAATTACTTCCGGATAAAGGGTTTCTGCAGGCAACAACTGATGCAAACGGGCATCGGTAACATTGCGCACTTCCGCCATATATGCTTTGATATCCATACCATCAAACCTCCTTCGCGTCAAAGGCATTGTCAGCCTTTTACTGCGGCAGTTCCCATTCCACAAATTCCTCGCCGCGCAAAATTTTCAATTTTCCCTCTGCCGCCGTCAACTTGGCCTGGCAGATTTTGATATATTCCAGACCATCTTGAAAACAACTGATAGCTTCCTCCAAAGGCAAATCACCGCTGTCTAAACGGCGCAATACCTGCTCTAATTGTTCCATCGCCTGTTCATAGCTTACTTCTTTTTCGTCCACGTCTCTTCCTCCTTGCCAGTCACTTCGCCCCACAAGCGTCCTTGCTCCAGCACAACAGTAAATTTATCTCCTAATGCCAATTGACTAGCCTGCCGCACAACTTGCCCTCTATCATCTTCACACAGCGCATAGCCACGGCTCAACACCTGCAATGGACTCAACGCATGCAACTGCTCTGCACTGGCTGACAACTGCTGCCGTTTCTGCTGCAACAATCGCTGCAAAATCTGCTGCAGCCGTTCTGTGCGCTCATCCAGCAATTGCTGCCGGTCCTGCCACAATAATTCCGGCTTCTGCAACAACCGATGCTGCGCTAAATGCTCCAGCCGCAATTTTTTCTGCTCCAAATAGCTGTTATAACGCTGCTGTAAGGTACGCTGCCGCAAAAATAAGTCCTGCTGTAGCTGTTCCATTACCGGCACAGCCAGTTCTGCAGCCATAGAAGGCGTAGCAGCCCGTACATCAGCAGCAAAATCAGCCAATGTAAAATCGGTTTCGTGTCCCACTGCGCTGATAATCGGAACCGGACTTTGCGCAATTTTCCGCACCACAGCCTCTTCATTGAAGCACCATAATTCTTCCAGCGAACCGCCGCCCCGTCCAGTAATAATGACATCCAAATCCATCTGATACAACCTATCCAGCGATTGGCAAATAGAAACAACCCCTTCTTTTCCCTGCACAATAGCCGGCACTAAATAAATAGCAATTGATGGATTACGGCGACGCAAAATAGAAACCATATCGCGAATTGCCGCACCAGTCGGAGAAGTTACAATGCCTATTTTTCTGGGCAAAAAGGGGAGTTTCCGTTTGCGGCTTTCCTCAAACAAGCCTTCTGCCAACAGCTTGGCTTTTAATTTCTCATAGGCCGCATGCAGCGCACCGGCACCGGCTTCCAACATCTGCTCCACATAAAGCTGATAAACGCCGTCTCGTTCATACACCGACACATAACCCGAGGCAAACACCTCCATGCCGTGACAAGGCGCAAACTGTAGCTGCTGGGCATTGCTGCGGAACATCACGCATTTGATACTACCTGTCTTATCCTTCAAAGAAAAATACATATGACCGGAGCTGTGATGGGTGAAATTTGAGATTTCACCACGCACCAGCACATTACTCATACGACCATCTCGCTGCAATAAACTTTTTATATAATTGTTAATATCGCCGACACTCAGAATTTCTCTTTGCATCTGCATGCTATCACCTGCTTATTCAGCCAAAATTTTGCCGTGCAGCAAAGCGTCAGCCTCTTCCGCTGTCACTTCCCGCTCTATTATCTGCGTCTCTGTTTGCAGCAGCGCTGGCTCCTCAGCCATTACTTCCCGGGCAGCTTCAGTCACCAACTCTGAACGTTTCTCTTCGTTTTTCAAAACCTTATCCAAAATACTGTTAACAAAGGCCGATGATTCCTGTTTTCCATAAATCTTCGCCAACTCCAGTACCTCATTAATAGCCCCTTTCGGTGAAATATGGGCACTGTACAGCATTTCATATACAGCCAACCGCAGCAAATTGCGGTCCACACTCATCATCCGCTCTACATGCCAGCCCACTGTATTGCGCTGAATAATCCCGTCAATTTCCGTTAAATGTTCTTCTACAGCTCGTACCAGTTCCTGACAAAATGCTCGCTCCCGCTGCGTCAAACCGTCATTTTCCATGGTACAGCGCAAAGCTGTTTCTAAATCATTTTTGCCCATATCAATCTGATATATAATTTTAAATGCTGTTTCTCGGCTTTGATGTCTCACACTTTACACCTCTGTTTCTTCTTTTTCTGCGTCATCTTCTACAGGCTCTGTATGTCCAAAGGAAATACCCTGCACATAAATGTTGACCTCTTTTACGTTTAGTCCTGTCATCGTCTGTACCGTATCCCGTACTTCATTTTGGATTTCCAGTGCCAGTTTGGGAATTTTTATCCCATATTCTACAAAAATATTTAAGGCAACCACTACATTTTGCTCTGTGATTTCCACCTTAACCCCTTTGGTCAGATTTTTCTTGCCTAATTTTTCTGTCAGACCAGAAGCCATACTGCCCGACATCGCTGCCACACCTTTAATCTGCGCCGCTGCCAGGCTGACAATGCTGGCCACCGCTTCCTCAGCAATCTTGATGCTGCCATAAGCATTGGTAGTTTCGCCCGCTTCATATTCCTGGTTTTTATTTTCAGGCATATTCTTCCCCCTAACTGTCCCAAATTGATACTCTCTTAAGTATAACAGGATTTCTATAAAATTCAAACTGCTTTTGCATAATTTCTGCATAAAAAAATCAGAAAGAGATGGGCAGCATTAAATGGCTGTTTCTCCCTTTCTGAAGTTTATTTTCGACTCTTTTTCTTTCTCTGCGCCAGCTTCTAAGCGCAGCATATATGCAGAGATTTCTTTATATTTATGCGCCACTGCCGGAATTTTCCGTTTTTTCTTCTAACGGCACCAAAATGATTTGCTCCGGTAAATAATCGGTATTGCGCTGCACTAAATCATAAATTTTTTCATATTGACTGGACAATACATCGCCATCCACAATGATATTGGCCTGCGTCTCACTTAATACCACCAGACAATGGTCGATGCCTTTGGCCTTTAACAGTAATTCTAAGCGCTGCTCCTGATATTGAAGCACCTCATAGGCTTTTAGACATTGCTGTTTTTCATCAAACTCCAAAACGGCCAGCCCATCTTGTAGCTGAGTCCAACTGCTGTCCCGCTCCATACGCAGTGTAGCAAGGCGATTTTCCAAATCAGCTGCCAATGTTTCTGGTGTTGTCTGTGCTTCTGTGAAATCTGAAAATAATCCGGCTTCTGTTGCAGCCTGCATCTGTTCAGCAGTATACTGCTGCTCCCAATCTGCATCGCTGACTGCAGGTTGTCCTAAAGTTGCCATAGCCTCCTGTTCCGACATAGTGCCATAAACCAAATTCCAGATAATCCCCACAGCAAATAACGCCACGCAAAGAGCAATTATCAATACCCGAACAGCTTTTATAAACTCATTCATCAATCAACGCTCCTTCCCCCTGCAGTACGATAATCTGCTCTGTAGAAATCTGCAACACTGTCGCCGCTGCCTGTAGTAATTGCTCCTGCACCTTGGCCTGTTCAGCTCCTTCGGCTACAATCAACACGCCGCAAATCTCCGGTGTCGTTTCTTCCACCAACAAAGCACCGCCTGTCTGACTACCTGATTGCTGCACAATTGTCTGCGTTTCCTGTACTTCTGTCGTCTGCTGCTGGCTATCCCCACCAGTATCATTGCTGTTGCGCTCAGTTCGTTGCAAATCTTTGGCATACTCCTTGCGGCCCAAATCGTGAACTGTAATCTGTACCGCCACTGCACCGGCCCCTTTAACTTGTGATAAGGTTTGTGCCAGCCGGGCTTCCATTACTGATACAGAAGTTGTTTCCTGCCGTTCTTCTGCCTCTAGAGTCGGCAAAGAACTGTCATACTGCACCGATTGTTGCTGGACTGCCGTACTTTTGCTTCCAGCCAATAACAACGCGATACCCAAGAGCGCCAACAATCCCAACCGAAACAAATTTTGCTTTTGTTTTTTATTTAAGTTCTTCCAATCCATCAGCATCTGCCTCCTCTGTTTCTACTGTAATTTGTTCTACAGCCAAACCGTAATAGCCGCTTAATGCTTGCGCAATTCTTTGTTTGTCCACATCTGTACCAGCGGGAATTTGCACATGAAGCTGCTGCAGACATTGTTCTTCCACCACACTTTCTACCTGCACCTGCTCTAAATCAGTGGTCAACAAAAGCAATGACCGCACCTGCTCGTTGAGCTTTTCACTGTACATCTGCTCCAATTGCTGCACCTGTTCCTGGTAAACCTCGCTATCCACAGCCAAACTCTCCGCCGTAGCTGTCGCTGGCATTGTAAGCTGCCATTGTACCAACATAGCTTCTGGATTGGCTAGCTGCATAACTGGCTGCAATAAGGTCAGCACCACAAAAAAGCCCATTGTCATCTTCACATAGCCCCGCAGAGAACCTTCCGGCAATAAAAAATCCAACAGTGTGGTCAAAAATATCATCACCAGAATATTCAACATCATGGCACGCAGTGTTTCCACAGCAAAGCCCCCTCCTTCTCAAGCATCAACCCATTAAATAAATGATGCTGGCCTAACTGCCTTTTATTCACTGCCATGTCCTACAGCGTCGCGCCGCTGGCTGCCAGTACAATTAAAATCATGAAAAAAAACAGCACACCAGTCAGCGCCACCGCTGCAAAGGCCAGCATAAAACTGCCTGCCGCCTGCTCCAACAGTGAAATCATCCGGCTATCACCTAAGGGCTGTAGCAGTGCAGCGGCAAAACTATAGAGAAAATATAAAATCAATATTTTTAACGCTGGCAGCACTGTCAACAGTAAAATGACTAACAATCCAATAAAACCTAAGGCATTGCGAATCATCATACCGCCGCTTAATAGCGTATCCAGCAAACCCGACAGCATGCCGCCTACCACCGGTACCGCAGCACCGGTTATGTATTTGACCGCCCGCAATGATAAACGGTCCAACGCCTGTCCGCTGATGCCCTGAATACTCAATACTGCCAAAAACAACATAACACTAACGCTAATACTGGTTAAAATTACTTTACGCAAAAAAGCAGCCAATCTACTTAAACGATAGGTATCACTAAAGCTATTGACCAGCTTCAACAGCAGCTCCATAGTAATCAAGGGCGACAGAATATGCTGACAAAAGAAAGCTGCCGACTGCACGATAAGCAACAAAGAAGGTTGCAACAGTCCAGCCGTTTTCACATTACCCAGCCCAGCCATCAATATCAGTTGCAACGGTAAAAGCAGCTCCATCAGTTCCGTCATGCCAGACACTGCCTGCTGCGCGCATGCTAATACCTGTCGGCCGCTTTGCAAAATTAAGAGTACAGCGATGGCCTGTACCACCAGTCCGGAAACTTTCTGGACATTGCTATGCGAAAAACTGCTCTCCAACTGCTTCAGTACTGCGAAGACGATAGCCAGCAAAATCAGTTGACCTAGCAGCGAAAACTGCGCCGTTGCCGACTGCCACAAAAGATGTATCAGTTGCTGCCCCAGTTGCAAAAAATCAAATTCCAAATGACCACTCAGCAATTGTGCAAATAACTGCCGCACCGACAAAGCAGGAAAATCGTTTTGCAAGTGCTGCTCAATGGTTTCCAGCAACGTATCCGTATCCAGCCCTTCTAGCCAATCCATGTGCCACCTCCTACAGAATGGTCAAAACACTCTCCAACACGGCTGTCAAGATTGGAAAGGCCAACAATAAAATAGTCAGCTTCGCGGCAAATTCTAACTTCACGGCCAGCGCGCTGCTGCCTGCATCCCTACACACTTGACAGAGAAATTCAGTAAGCCAGGCAATACCCATAATTTTAAAAATCGTGGTTAAATAAATTACATTAACACCAGCCTGCTCACTGAGCTGCAGCAATGTCTGCAACAGCTCCTGCAATTGACCAGCCATGCTCAAAAACAATACAAGGCCGAAAGCAATTACCACAAAAACACTGAAATTGCTTTTATATTGCTGCAGCACCAGCCAAAGCACCAATGTTAAAAAGCCACAGCCTAGAATTTGAAAAATACCCATGACCGCCTCCGGTTAATACAACAAAAATACCGTTTTTACATAAGTAAACAACTCAGCCAACAAATCAATCACCATAAATAATACAATCGCCAGCCCCGCCAAGGCAGCCAAATTGGCCTGATCCTCTTTGCCCATAGATTTCAGCACGCTGTGCAGCACAGCCGTTAAAATGCCAATTCCTGCAATTTTGAAAATAATATCAATCTGCATCCGTTATACGCCTCCTACCACAATAAAATCGCTACTGCTAAACTGACACAGACACCCATATACTGCCAAATCCGTCCTTGCTGCAACCTCTGCCGTTCTGCTTCTTCTAAAGCATATTGCAAACGCTGCTGCAATAATTGAAAATTTTTTTGCTGTGCTGTCAAATCCCCTTCACCCAAACTCAAACCAAAACTACGCACAGCGGCCAATTCCTCCGCACCACAAAAAGTGGTTTGCTCTAACTGCGAAAGGCTATGCTCCCAAGCGCGAAACACTGGCAAGTGCTCCTGTTCCATGGCAACCCAAACCCGATGAAAAAACTGCTGCAAAGGCTGCGGCAACTTTTCTTCCAATACCTCCATTGCCACCGGCACCGGCGTCAATGTATAAAAAATTTCCGTTTCCAACAATCGAAACGCATTTTGCAGCATAATAATATCTGCAATACGCCGCCGAAACCCATAAGCCTTATAAAATCCAATGGCCGTACCTGCGCCAATCAATAAACAAATACCGCCCCATTTCATGCCAATACCTCCCTCTCATACTGTAACGCAACCTTTCCTCCTTGCCAACGCAAAGAAACCACCAAGGAAAAACAATCTCGCTGCAGCAAAGGCCCCAAAGCCGGATGCTGTAATAAATCCTCCAAGCCATCGCCATGGGCTGTCGTCAAAATATGCACACCACTTTGTAAAGCCTCTTCCAAAGCCTGTACATCAGCAATGCTGCCAATTTCGTCAGCAGCTACCACCTGCGGTGCCATGGAGCGGATTAACATACGGATCCCTTCACTTTTGGGGCAACCGTCCAGTACATCGGTCCGGCACCCTACATCCAACTGCGGAACGCCGCTGACACAGCCGGCTAATTCAGAGCGTTCGTCCACCACGCCTACATTGACACCGGTAAATTGCAGCCCAGGAACCCCCTCGCTCAGTTGACGTATCAAATCCCGCAGCAGCGTTGTCTTTCCGCAGCCTGGCGGCGATACTAACAGTGTGTTATGAAGCTGACCACCAGCCACCACTTTGGCAACCAATTCATCAGCCGCGCCCTTAACCGCCCTGGCAATTCGAAAATTCAGACCGCTAATTTGCTTTAAGGTGCGAATATGGCCATGCTCTAAAACACCTTTGCCCACAAAGCCTACACGGTGACCACCGGACAATGTCAAATAGCCCTGTCGGAATTCCTCCTCCCAAGCGTAGGCCGAACCCTGACTGATACGACTGACTAAGTGCTGTAACTGCGTCGTGGACAAGCATTCCGTTACCATCCGTTCCTTGCCTTGTCCCAACCGCAATAGCAACGGCCGTTCAACCCGGCAGCGAATTTCCTGCACCTGTCCCAGTTCCCGTTCATATCGCCAAATTTGCTGTTGCAGCTCCGGTGGGAAATATTGCCCCACAATTTTTCTTACCTCTTCTTCTACCATGGGCCTGTCTCCTTGTATAATGTATTTAGGTTGTTCAAGGGATACCTATAAACCCTTAGACCAGC
>CABQBF010000034.1 GCA_902462325.1 uncultured Peptococcaceae bacterium | reverse complement strand
CCGCCACTAGCACGTTTGAAGCACGTTTTTCTGTGCGAATGTGCGAATGCGCTGGAGGCGTACCGCTGGCCGTTAGGCCAGTTGTGCCATTCTGTGACATTGCTGCGATGGGGTAATAATTTGTTATACCATTGGCTTTGTATCAGGCTTTACCCTGTAATGGGTCGATAAATTGCCGACTTCTTGTACAGCGTGTTGTGCAATGAATCGTTATATCGTTGTTGTTTTCATAGAAAAAATCACAATTTATGCAGGTGAAATCATGAAAAAATTAAAGTGGTATGGCATATTGTTTGCTTTGTTCATCCTGTTCTTATATATCATGGGTACATACGATATATTTATGATGTTATCACATAATGAAACATACTATGCAAGCAAAGAATACGGGGAATCCGTAATCAATTATTTTACAAACTATCTACTTTATATGATGGTATTCTGGATTGGCAATTTGATAGGAGGTTCCATAAGCCCTGTTCTCTACTTTGCAAAAAACAAGCATGCATATAAAATTGCATTTATATCAGCTGCGTCCGATTTTATATTGATAGTATTGGGTCCCGCTTTTAGAAACAGGTTGAATGTATTTGGTATAAACATTTTTTGTTTTGACTTATTTATTTTAATTGCTACATTTTTATTCGGGATATATTTATATCAGGCAAATAGAAGTGAAATTTTATATCATTAGAGGCAGATTTTTCAAAAAAGCAGAATTGATTGGAGAGATACCAGCTTTCTGGCACCCGCCTTTTTGTTCAAAATCAGACATTCACAACACAAAAGGAAAATGGGCGGAAAAAATCTTGTGTAACCAATCATGATAAAGGAGTCAGCCAATTACCGACTCCTTTTGCAGGGCATTTGTGTGATAAATTGTTACGCAATGATTTATAATAAGGATTCTTCATCGTCGATGGGGCGATACGCCCAGTCATCCCTTTTCTATGGTGTGCTGGTTCGGACAGATATCCGCAGTTTTGCTCCAATTTTTTTGTCTTTTTCAGTGTTTTCTGTATTGGTAGCTCTATTAGGGGGGTGGACAATACAAAGAAATTTCCGCTTTTCTGCTCAACCAATAGGCTTTCTGAAATTCTATTTTGTTCTGCGCAAGTTTCTCCAGTTTGGACTGTTTTTGTCCTTCTTTTCGCCGCTTCTCGACACCTAGAACAACGCAAATTGCCACAAGAATGAAAGGCTACATAGGATTTTGTTTTTCATTGCCGATGGGGAGGCGATACGCCCCCGCACCCTTTTCTATGGTGTGCTGGTTCGGACAGGTATCCGCAGTTTTACTCCAATTTTTTTGTCTTTTTCAGTGTTTTCTGTAGTGGTAGCTCTAATAGTGGGGTGGACAATACAAGGAAATTTCCGCTTTTCTGCTCAACCAATAGGGCTTTCTGAATTTTACTTTGCATCCGCCATTTTTCTTGCCGCAAAGCATTTTCCACAGGCAATATCGTACAGTATAACCGATTGCAACCAATGCCGGTGTTCGCTGGCCTGCGCAGTTTTATTCTGCCTTTTACCGTATAAGAGTCGGTTAATCGCCGACTCCTTTTTCTAAGGCATTGCCTCATGGATCATTACGCAATGCTATTTTTTGCGTTTCATGATGCGGCAGCAAGGAACCATAAAATCAAAAAGGAACTACTACAAGCTCTCGTCGTAATAGTTCCTTCTCTATCATGCAGGTTTCACATCGTCCGGCGTTATGTTACATGGTTTCCAGATACACATCCTGCAGTTTGGTCAACTGTTCGTCAGTCAGGCCCAACGCCTGTTTCAAGTACCCTTCGGTGCCGCCCCACAGTCTGTCGATTTCATCAAAAAAGGCCTGCAAATATTCTGCCCGCACTTTGGCAAAGACTTCAAATAATTTTAATTGTTCTGGAGAGATTTGCGTTCCCTTGCTGGTTATACCTGTCCCCAACTTGCTGGCTGACAGGCTATTTTCGTTGCTCAGCAAATAATCGGCAAGGATGGTTTCCCGCGGCACGCCCAAAGCCAGCAGCAAGGTAGCAGACCCCACACCTACGCGGTCTTTTCCGGCAGTGCAGTGCTGCACCAATGGAACCTGTGCTTCATCTAAAACCAACAGTACTAACTGTCGATAAACACCATTGCAATTTTCATTGTTGGCCAAAAGCCGGTTGGTATCGGTCAGCATCGCAACGGCATCCTCCGCCGTTTTCATCTGATACTGGCCGGTGTCTAAAATATTGGTGGCATTTGGCGTTTGAAATGGGCGCAAGTGCAAATACTGCACACCAGCAATCTCTTTGTCTGGATGGTCAGCTTCTTCAAAGCTGGAACGATAATCCACGACGGTTTTCAAGCCAATCTCCTGCAAAAAAGCCATATCTTTGTCGGTGATGGTGTCATGGGCTGCGGAACGCAACAGCTTTCCCCATTTGGTTCGACGGCCGTCTGCAGTCAAATACCCGCCTAAATCGCGGAAATTGACCAAACTTTCCATGGAAATCACCCGCTCCGCCACACGGATCCGCGCACCGTTTTCTGCCACCAGCAAAAAGTACGGACGACCTGCCAGCTTTTCTTCTATGGTAAAGCTGTTGGCAGCGGTATGGCCCAGTAAGGCGCCTTCTGCCTGTTGAAAATCGGGATTTTCAGACCAATAGATCTGAACTTGTCCCAGTTCTGGCCCTTCCCATTGCAGGGTAAGGCGGTTGTCCTGTCGTGTGACGGTGGCTGTTTGAAATCCTTCCATATTGCAATATCCCCCTTGTTGCTTGTAAAAGCATCTTGTTCTGCATTCAGTATACAAGGGCCTTTGCCAAATGGCCAGCAAAAAATTTTTGGCAGGATTTTTTCCTGTCACAAATTTCTTTTACCAGTTCAAGCGCTTTTGCGGCCCCTACGGGCTGCCTGGTGTCTGCGCTGGCAACACTTGGGATTCTTCGATTGGAATGCGTATCGGGTCCTCCAGCTTTTGCAGCGGCGCCCAGTTTACGGTAAAGGTGAGCGGGCCGTTCTCATAGTTTTTGACAATAAAGTGATTGTAAAAATAATAGATGCTCTCGTTTTCCTCATTTTCGTCATAGGTATGGCCGGAGCCTGAATGATTCCAATCCTGCTGGTTGCCGTTGCCATCCAAATAGCTGCTGCCGAACACGTTACCATGTATAGCGCCGTCGCTGCTTTGCATCTCAAATTCCAAAAACAATCCCGTACCGCAGGGCACCGCTTCCTTCAGCCGGATATAGGCGGGCAAGCCGGTGAAGGTGTTGCTGCGATAATCATAGGTGACCTGCCGGTTTTCCTTGGGCAGCAAAGCTACCTCTTCTATTTGCAGCAGATAAACGCCGTCGTCAGCGAACCAACTGCTGTCCAACCAGGTTTGCCGCGGCTCGCCAATACTTCCGATACCGGATACACCATTGCTGATGGTTTCCCAGCGGTGGTGCTGTTTTCCTTGCAGCGTCATGGGCAAATCGGTGATGTAGGCCGTATTATCAGCGGCCTCCTGCCAGTAAACCCGCATCTGGGTCGGATAAATTTCTGCCTTTTCCAGAACAATTTTTTGTCCTGCAATTTCTATGGTTTGCTGCAAATCCATGGTGCGCACATTGAACAAGCTATCCTGGTCAATGTTTAACGGCACCGTCATGGTTGCCACAGTCTCATACGCAGGCTGCGGCGCTTCATAAAGGTCAATCAAGCCATTTATACCAAATTGTTGTTCCTGCTCAGCTTGCTGTGCTTTGTCTGCCGTCGTTTTCTCTTCCACAGTCAACTGTAGCTGCAACCGTTCCGGTAAGGAATTTTCCGTAAAATAAAATTTGGCTTCCCGTAATGCGTCTCCTGATTCACCCGGATTATCCCAACTGGCGCCACACCCCTCCAACCTGTTGCCGTCTAAATCTTGCAGTTCCGGCGTATAACGATACTGTTCATGAAGGGCGGCTGCATCATCGTCCATACCCAGCAACCGATAATAGACGGTCAAGTTCGCTGTATCGGCCACCAGATATTCTACCTCCAGCCGATAACCATTGTCGCTGTCGCTCTGTTTCACCAACTGCACATAGTTATGCTCAATAGCCGCCTTCATACTGGGGTCAAAGCTGACCGCCGCCACCAATTCCCGCATCAGCGGCACCTTAGCCGCTGCCGAGGCAAAAGCTGGCGATAGATTGACCGCGCCTACAAAAATCAGACAGGTGCAAGCTGCCACTGCCAGCGTTTTTTGTAGACGGGGCAGCCATGTTTGCGGCTTGGCAGCCTCCATGCGCTGCCGGGTGGTTTGCAACAGCTCTGCCGACGGTAAAATTGGTTCATTCAAATTTTGAAATTGCGTTCTCCATGGTTCCTGCATCCTCTGCGCCTCCTTCCAGCTTCTCCCGTAATAGCTTTCGTCCGCGGGACAACTGCATCCGAACCGTTCCCGCCGGAATATGCTGCAGTTGTCCGATTTCTTCGGCAGTAAGCCCTTCATAATAGTAAAGATGTAACACCGTCCTATATGTCACCGGCAGCTCGGCCAACCCCTGGGCCAATGCCTGCGTTTCTTCGTCCTCATACCACAGCCGTTCCTCCGGCACTTCTGTCCAGGCTGCGGTTCTGCGGCGCCAAGCAGACATCCAGAAATTTTTGCAGCAGTTTATAGTAACGCGCAAAAACCAGGCTTTGCCATGCTCATAGCTGGCAAACACCGGCCCGCGCCGCACATAGCGCAGAAAAACCTCCTGAAAAATATCGTCGGCGTCATGCCGGTTTTGCAGGCGGGCATAGGCCAATCGATACACCATAGCGCCATAACAGGCCACCACATCATCAGAAACCAAGCCGGCATCCAACGGCTGCTGTAAATCCTGTTCCCGTTCTTGTTCCATCTCACCGCCTCCTCTCACCTTATATACCAGACAGCAAGCCAAAGTGCAACAACAAACTATTTTTTATTTTTACACAGGAACTACAATGATAACCATATCTACAGCCATCATGAAAAATGACGAGATGGCAGCTATCATCTCGTCACTGTGTACAAAAAATTTTTTGCAGCTTTCTGTGCTTTTGGCTATTTTGGCAGAATATTCAGACTTCCTAGCTTCAAGGAAAACTATTCCTCCAGCAAGCGAAAAGCTACGGCGTGCTGATTAATCAGATGACTTTTCTGCCGGAAAAATACCGTTCCCTCAACAGGCGATAGGAGTTGTTCCCGTACGGTAACGTCAAAAGGATCTAACACCTGCGCCAGCAAATCGCCTTTGTGTACTTCTTCGCCGGGGTCCTTAAAATAGCGGTATAAGCCCGACGTGGTCGTTTGAATAGTAGTCAGTTGGGTATCGTCTACAACATGGCTGACATAGCTCTGCCGGCTGCGATACTGTAAAACGCCGCAATGATTGAGAAAGCTGAGAATATGGTCTACCATGCGCATGGCTTCCGGCGTGTCAAACTCGTCGGTTTTGGTGGTGTACAAAGAAAAGGCCTTGGTATTCCAAATCTGCCAGTTATAATTCAAGGTGGTGCTGTCATAGGGATGGGGCGTGCGCAGCATAATATAAGGCAGTCCAAAAGCTTTGGCCAAATCCAAGTCGTGATAGCCCAGGTCCATAATGCGCACATGGGGAATAATTTCTCCCATCATATAAAAGCTGGTCAGTTGCACACCATATTGATAGCCCTGTATTTGCTCAAACACGCCGGCGGCAATACGCTGTGTGGTTTCCCCCAGGCTATAGCCGGGAAACATGCGGTTGATATCGGTATTATCGGTAGGCCAAAACCGCTTGCCAATATTCATAGACGCGTGATTAACCGAAGGAATTACTAAGATTTCTTTGCCGGCTGTGAGCGCGCCCTTTGCTTCCAGCTTTTTCAGCGCTTCAATTAAGCGGGCGCACACATACATCTGCTGAATTTCATTGCCCCGCAGCGCCCCTACCACACAGGCGGTTTTCTCCCCTTGGCCAAAATAAAATCCGCTGACCTTCAAGCTCTCCCGATAAGGCGACTGTAATTCATACAAAACTTCTTTTCTCATAATACGCCACCTCCTAAAATCCGGGCAATCAGCGAGCCCTGATTGACAACAGGATATTCCCGCAATGTAAAAATCACGCCATTGCAAGGCGCCTGAATTTGCTGCAATACGGCCCCGGTCAGCGGGCTGACGATAGCGCCTACCGCATCGCCCTCATGTACACGGTCCAAATATTCTACCTGCGGCACAAAAATACCGGCTTGCTCCGCATTGATAAAGCTAACGTGCCCGTCGGAAGAAATGATAGGCCGCCGCGGCGCACGTACCGGACCATTCCAGATACCCATCCGCTTCATCAGATTTAAAATGCCGTCCACCAATTGCTGTCCGTTCTGTTGATTAATGCGCATACCGACGCCCATTTCCACCACCAAGGTCGGCACACCAATCTGATTTAAGCTGTAAGCCAGCGTGGCTTCTAAAACAGTCGCCGCAGCATGTACCCAAATGAAATCCATATTCAGCAGTTTGGCATAGGGCAGCAGTTGCTCCGCCGACTGCTCATTGATGCGAATTTGGGGCAGCTCCCGCAAAAAAATATTGCTGGAATGAATATCAATGCACAAATCGGCGCCGGACAAATCCTGCATGATGCCCGCCGCCACATATTCGGCGGTAGCCCCCTCTTCATCGCCGGGGAAAATACGATTCAAGTCCATATCAAACATGGGGACTCCCCGAGTAATGGAGTCGATGCCCATGGGATTTAACGCCGGATAAATATCTACAATGCCTTTTAAATATTGCTTTTGCTCCTGAATGACATGATTGAGCAGATAACAGACGTACTGACCTTCCAATTCGTCGCCATGGGTACCGGTAACAATGGCAATCCGTTTTTCCTCCCCGCACAAGCTGTCCGGCTGCAAACGGTGCCGCACAATGACCAGATTTTCGTCTACCGGCAGCCCCACCTCTATCACTTTTTCTATCATACAACTTCCTCCAGATTTACATAAACATCCTGCTTCTGCGCTGCCAGTCCGCTAAAAATACCGCGATTTAGACGACAATCCAGATAATCCCGCCCCTGCGCCAATTTCAGATAGCCGTCGTCCGTCAGCTTATTCTGCGTCGGGTCCAGCCCCAACCATACTTGCTGGGCTGTATCGTACACCTCTACCCAGGCGTGAGTAGCGCCCTCGCCGAAAATCATCCCAGCCACGTACCGAGCGGCTATGCCGCTGGCCCGACACAACGTAAGCAAAATCTGCGCGTAATCCTGACAAACACCACGGCCCTGGGCAAAAGCGTCGCCCGCAGTGGTAAAGGCCGACGTCACACCGGCTTCATACTGAAATTGCTGATGCAGACAATCCATCAACTGCACCGCCCGCGCGAATTCGGCGGCATCTTCTGAAAGAGGGCATTGCTGCAAAAAATGCTGCAAAGGCTCTGTCATTTGACAAGCTGCCGACGGATACCGATAAAGGGCCGGACAAATCTCCCGTTTTTTTCGGGCAGGCTCCAGCCAGGCAACACCGCTCATTTCATACTGAAAATGATTGTGCTGGTCTTCAAAGCGACCGCTGCCTACCACATTGCCAAAGCAATCTCGCTGAAAAGTCAGCGGAACATCAGGCTCCAACGACCAGGACAAGCCGTAAATCTGCTGTTCCGGCAAAGGCAATGGAAAGGCCCGCAGACTAAAGCTGTGCTGCCAAACCGGTTGACTGAACTGTAACGCCATGCGGTAAAAAAATTTTACTTTTCGCAATTCAAACACCTCATCAGAGAAACTGCTCCTTGCACAAATCAACTTCTCGTCTGTACAAAAAGCAGCCTCTTTGTTTTCATTTTCTGTTATTATACCCTTTTACCGCAGACAGTTCCACCATTTCTTCAAAAAATCAACTGCATCAGACAATTTAACAGCTTTTGCCGATTCGCCTGTAAAGTTTCTTCACTGGCTAAACAAGCTCCTATGCAATCTAGCTGCTCGGCATGATAAGGCAGTCCCGATTTTTCTATTCGCGTACGCAGCTTACAATAGGTGCGCTCCACTTCCGCCATGGAATAATGAAGCCGTACATATAAATCCAACCGTTCCTGGTACCGACCAATTTTCATTAAATTGCGGCAAATTTCACTGTCAGCGCAATCATCCACGCTGCCCCAAAAGGCATAGAGATAGTCCAGCACCTGCTGTAGCTCCAGCAGTCGTTCCCGCGGGTTGCGGGCCGCGTCCAGCCGCTCCATGGCCAGATGAATATAACACAGCGATTCGCTGCTGATTTCATCCCGCAGCACCACCGCATTGTCAAAGGCACGGTTCAAACTGCTGGCCACCGAATTCATATCTTTTCCATCAAACAGATAATTCTCAAAGAACGCATCCTGAGAGCCATAGGTATCTGGAATGGCTAAGGCCGTGCAAAACTGCTGATAAAAAATTTCTCCTGCATCAATCATCTTATCAAAATAAATGATATAAGACTGCAGCGTCGTAAACACCCGCTCCATATAACGACCCAGCCAATACATATTTTGCGATTTTTCTAACGAGATAACACCCATGTATCTTTAAAGCCTCCTCCCTGCGAAGAATTTACCACAAAGGACGCCGGATTGCGGGAAAACCGCGTCAAGCCGCTGGCCCAAACCTGCGTCGTTTTTCCGGTCAGCACAAAGGCCCGCAAATCGGCCTTGCGTTCCACTGCCTGACCACCGTCCATAATGGGTAAATCTTTAAAATAAATAATTTCCTGTGCAATAAACCGCCGCGGCTCATTGATAATTAACTCCTTCATCGCCTGCAGCCGGTCTGCGTCCAAATCGCGGCCAAAAATGACGCCATAGCCGCCTGCCTCCGCCACATCTTTAATGACCAGCTTTTCTAAATGTTCCAACACATACTGCTGGTCTTCCTCATAGAGTGGCAGATAGGTCGGCGCATTTTTCAAAATTGGTTCCTCTCTCAGATAATAACCAATCATCTTAGGTACAAAATAGTAAATGCCCTTGTCATCGGCCACGCCATTGCCCGGTGTGTTCATGATGGCCACATTGCCGGCCCGGTAAGCGTCCATCAAATGCGGCACTCCAATTAAGGATTCGGGCAGGAAGGTCAAGGGGTCCAGATATTCATCGGAAACACGGCGATAAATCACGCCTACCCGCTGCGGCTTTCCATCGTAAGAACGGCAATAAACCATATTATTTTCCACATACAAGTCTTGCGGCATCGCCAAAATAGAATTGGTTTTTTCCGCCAGATAAGAATGTTCAAAGAAAGCGGCATTGTAGCGGCCCGGCGTTAAAATAACACGCACGCCTCCTACATTGACAGCTTCCATCGTCTGCCGCAGCAAATTGGCATAATTGCGGTTATCCCGCACCTTATTCACATAAAAAACCTCTGGGCAGACGCGGCGCGTCAATTCCCGGGCAATCAGCGGATAAGAAGCGCCGGACGGAATGCGCAGATTATCCTCCAAAATGTACCACTGGCCGTCCTCTGCCTGCACCAAATCAATGCCGGAAATGTGGCTGAAAATGCCGCCCGGCGGAACAATGCCCTCACATTGGGGCAGATAGCCCGACGAGCTGTAAACAAAATCCTCTGGAATAATCCCGTCCTGCAAAATTTTTTTTTCGCTGTAAATATCGGCCAAAAAGGCGTTCAAAGCGTTCACCCGCTGAATTAACCCTTTTTCCAAAAAATCGAATTCATCGGCGGGAATTACCCGCGGAATGGCATCGAAGGGAAATAATTGCTCATGAAATTCATTATTTTTATAAATTCCAAATCGTACACCATAACGGGCCAGTTGTTTATTAATGCTGGCGGTGTGTTCAACCAATTCAAACATACTCTATCCCCTTTCTAAACTCAAACTATCCATATGCTTGCTGTTTGCTGCAAAGACCGATCTATTCTGCCCGATATAAGAAAAAGGCAAAAGCACCTCACTTCAATAGCGCCTTTGCCTTTCATTTATCATATAATATTTTTTTATCGTTGTCCAGACCTTTTGAAGAAAAATTTTGTATACTTGCACAATTGCTTATGTGATTTGGCACATTTTTTTGCAACAGGATCCGTATGTCCTAATTCTAATCGTTTATCACAACACCAATTCGGCAATCAGCTTGGCCACGCCGTCGTCATCGTTGGAGGCGGTCAAACGGTCGGCGGCCGCCTTTGCCGCCGGCACCGCATTCTCCACAGCCACGCCCAAGCCGGCATACTGCAGCATATCCAAATCATTATTGTTATCCCCAATGGCTACCACATCCTGCCGGGCAATGCCCAAATGTTGAGCCAGCTGCTGCAGGCCATAGCTTTTTTGGGCCAGGGGATGACAGATTTCCAGAAACCGTCCGTTTGTGATGACCGTATGCACCGCAGCGGCAAATTGGGCTGTAATTTGCTGCTGCAATGCCTGAATTGGTTCCGGTTCATCAAATACGCCGAATTGGGTGACAGCCAGCGTGCCCAATCCATGAGGCGCAGCCAAGGGCACCACGCCAATATGCCGGGCGTAATCTAAAAATTGCTGCCCAAAGGTAGAGAAATACATTTTTTCATCAGCATAAATATTATAGTGCATCCCGCTTTTGCGCAAAATTTTTTCCAGTTCGCCAGCAATATCCTGGGGCAGATGGAGGGCATGTATCACCCGTCCGTCAATCCCCTTCAGCAGCGCACCCTGATAGGTGATCAGCGGCAATTGCAGCTGCAGCCGCTGGGCAAAAGGCAGCGCCGAGCAATACATCCGTCCAGTGGCAAAGGTAAAACCAACGCCGGCCTCCATGCAGCGACGGATCGTATCCCTGGTAAAATCGGAAATGGTGCCGTCACTGCGCAGCAGCGTGCGGTCCAAATCGGCAGCAATCAGCTTGTAGCCCATCCTAATCCACCAGCCAGCTCAAAACGCTGCTGACCACCGACAGCACCACAGAGCCCACAATGGCTGGCCACAGGCCCACCACATCAAAGCCGCCGACCACCGCTGCGGTCAGCTTTAACATCAATCCGTTGATGACAAAGGTTAGCAACCCCAATGTCATCACATTGAGCGGCAGCGTAAACAACACCAGTAAAGGACGAATCACCGCATTGACAATGCCTAAAATAATGGCGGCAATAAACACCGCGCCCCAACCGTCCACGTAAAAGCCGTCAATCAACGTGGAGGTAAACATCAATGCCGCCGCATTGATAATCAACCGTACTAATAAATGTTTCATGGTTCCTCACTCCTAACTATTAAAAAAGCGCTGCCATCAGTTTATTTCTTTCTGTTGTCCAATCTTGCCTGTAAATCCTGATGGGTGCGCAGATAATTATAGATTTCCTCTGCCACCGTCTGATGGATACCGTCCACCTGGGCCAGTTCTTCCACCGACGCTTCGCGGATTTTGCTGAAAGAGCCAAAATGCTTCAGCAGATTTTTCTTGCGTTTTTCGCCCACGCCCGGAATATCGTCCAGCACGCTGGCCAGATTGCGCTTGCCCCGCAGACTGCGGTGATAGGTGATGGCAAAGCGGTGGGCTTCATCCTGCATGCGGGTAATCAGCAAAAACCCCTCCGAATGGTCGTCCATAGGAAGTTCCTCATTGTGATAGTACAAGCCGCGGGTGCGGTGCCGGTCATCCTTTACCATACCGCACACCGGAATTTCCAGCTGCAGCTCCTGCAACGCCTCTAACGCCATGTTCACCTGTCCCCGTCCGCCGTCCATCATAATTACATCGGGGAAAGCCGCAAACTTGCCGTTCTCCCCTTCTGTGCCCTGCTCCTGCTGTTTGGCCTGTTCTTCCAAACCATGCCGAAACCGGCGCAGCAAAACTTCCTTTAGGCTGGCATAATCGTTAGCCCCTTCCACCGTCTTGATTTTAAACCGACGGTATTGGTCCTTCTTGGGCTTGCCATCGACAAACACCACCATAGACGCCACGCTCTCTGTCCCCTGGGTGTTGGAAATATCGTAGCACTCCATGCGGCGCGGCAGCTGCGCCAACCCCAACGCCTGCCGCAGCTGCTCCAGCGCCTCTGCTGTGCGCTGCTGCTGATATTGCTCCTCCAGCTCCGATTTGTTCAAAACCTCAGAGGCATTGCGGCCCACCAAATCCACCAAATCCTTGGCCTGCCCCCGTTTCGGCACCTTGAGATAAACCCGGCTGCCCTTTTTATCGGTCAGCCATTGCTCCAGCACCGCCTGTTCGTCCAATTCCACTTCCAACAAAATATTGCGAGGAATAAACTGGCAGTTCAGATAAAACTGTTTCATAAAAGAAGCGATCACCTCGCCGCGGCTACTGCCGTCGGTGCCCTTCAAAAAATAATTTTCCCGGCCCACAATTTTGCCGCCCCGCACAAAGAAAATCTGCACACAGCATTGATTGAGCCCACGGGCCATAGCAATCACGTCCTCGTCGCCGTCGCTGCCCAGCACCGCCTTTTGCTGCGTCATAATCTGTTCAATGCCCTGCAGTTGATCCCGCAAACGGGCCGCCTGTTCAAACTCCAGATTTTCCGCCGCCTGCTCCATCTCCTGCCGCAGCCGCTTTACCAAACCGTCCTGCTTGCCCTCAAAGAACAGCGCAATCTGCTCAATCATGGCGTTGTAATCCTCTTTGCTGATACGGCCGATGCAGGGCGCGTAACACATTTTGATATGGGCGTTTAAGCAGGGGCGGTCGTTGGTGAACACCTTCTGCTTACAGCTGCGAAAGGGAAAAATTTTGCGAATCATCTCCAGCGAATTGCGCAGCTCGTTGACGCTGGGATAGGGGCCAAAATAGCGGGCGCCGTCCTTCAGCACTTTGCGAGTTACCAATACCTGCGGATAATCCTCCTTGGTGATTTTCAAAAACGGATAGGTTTTATCGTCCTTCAAATTGATATTATACTTGGGCCGGTATTTCTTAATCAGATTACATTCCAGCACCAGCGCTTCCAGCTCGTTATCGGCCAAAATATACTCCAAATCTACAATATGCTTGACCAGCGCTTTGGTTTTCGCCTGCTCCGGCTTCAGCTCCCGAAAATAAGAGCGCACCCGATTGCGTAAATTGATGGCCTTGCCCACATAAATAATCTCACCCTTGTCATTTTTCATCAAATACACACCAGGATTGGTAGGCAAATTCTCCAACTTTGTCTGTAAATCCATCAGCAAACACCCCCAAACTCTTCAGTTCTCCGCCGGATTTTCACAAAATACAGGAACAGTTTACCACAGCCGCCGCAAAATAAAAAGAGGCTGCACAAAAAAACAACTTTTTTAACATCTCACCTACTACCAGCACTCATTTGCAAACAACACAGTCAAAGACAAAAAAGACAAGCCTACTTAAAGGTAAAGAAACGCTGCCCTATATAATTGAGTATCGTAAACAACACCATCCCCAGCAGCATGGCCACATTTTCCGCTAACTGCTGCGAAAAGCCGCTGAACAGCCACAGCGTCACCGGTTTGGCAATGCCGTAGGCCACCAGATAGCACACTAAGATATTCAGCACAAATTTGGGCGCGGTCTTGCTGATGGAGTCCTGATTTTGGAAGGTGAACCGTTTATTCAGCACAAAGCTCAAAATGCTGCCGAAAAAATAATTGGCGGCAGAGGAAATCCAATAGCTGCATCCGGCCAGATTATACAGGCCAAACATGATGGCGGTGCCGAATACCGTATTGATGATACCTACAAGAATAAATTTAATGGCTGTCCAATCCATGCTGCCCTTCTTTCTCACACGCTTTTGCCGCCCTATCGGTTTGCGGCCGATGCAGGTATTGCTCCACTAAAAATCGTGGCCGCCCCTTGGTTTCCAGATAAATTTTGCCGATATACTCGCCAATCATGCCGATGGCAAAAAGCTGAATGCCGCCCAGAGCCCAGATGGATACCGCCAAGCTGGCCCAGCCCTGCACCGTATTGCTCAGGAAAAACTGCACCATAAAATAAACCATCATGCACAGGCTGACTCCGAAGATGAAAAAGCCCAGCAGCATAATCAAGCGAATGGGCCGCGTACTCAGCGACGTAATGCCCTCAAAAGCAAAGGACAACATTTTTTTCAGCGGATACTTACTCTCGCCAGCAAAGCGCTCATGGCGTTCATAGTAGACAATATCGGAGGGATAGCCCACCAAAGGCACCAGCCCCCGCAAAAATAAATTGACCTCCTGAAACTGGGCCAGCCCTTCCAAAGCCCGACGGCTCATCAGCCGGTAATCGGCATGGTTAAACACCACCTTAGCGCCCAGCCACTCCATCACATGATAAAAGGCCTCGGCAGTAGTGCGCTTAAACCATGTATCCTTGGCGCGGCTGCTGCGCACACCATACACAATGTCGCAGCCGCCATAATATTTTTCCACCATCTCGTCCACCGCGTCGATATCGTCCTGCAAATCGGCGTCCATGGAGATGGTCATATCGGCGTAGTCCTTGACCGTCATCAGCCCTGCCAGCAGCGCATTTTGATGGCCTCGGTTGCAGCTGAGGTTGATACCCTCAAACAGCGCATTTTGTTCATGCAAGCGCTGAATGATGGGCCAGGTCTGGTCGGTAGAGCCGTCATTGACAAACACCACCCTGCTTTCCTGATGAATTCGCCCGCTGTCAATCAGCTGCTCCATTTTTTGCTGCAAGCGCCGAGCGGTCTCCGGCAGCACCGCCTGCTCCTTATAGCAAGGCACCACAATATATAATTTATCCACGGTTTTCCCCTGCTTTCCTGTCTAAAATTTTATGCCCATTCCGCCGCTTACCGGCATATTGGCAAAGGGCGCAAAGCCCAAGCGCCGCCAGGAAGAAAAAGTCCGGCATGGCCGGATATCGATAACGGGACTGCATCTCCGTCAGCATAATCACCGCCGTCCAGCCTAAAGGCAAAAAGAACAGCACATTTTCCACGTCGCCGGTAAACCGCCGTCCGGCAGTCCATAAGCCCAGCACCGCCAGCCAGTAAACCAAACGCACTACCAGCAAATCCAAGGCTTGCGCGCCGTCAATCCAGCGGACAGTTCGCCAATACTGCGCTTGCTCTGTCTCGCTCAGCTCTGCCATCTGCTGGCTGAACTCCAGCAATGCACCCTCATGGTACCAATAAAAATATCCATCCCGCTGAAACCATGCCGTGTCAGTCTTTTGCAGCATAAACCGCAGCGTCTCCAGCGGAGTTTCCAGCCGCTGCCCCAATAGCTGCAGACAAGCCTCCGACTGTTCTTCCGCTGGCAGCGAGCGAATATAGGTGTAATCGTCCTCCACATAGGAACCGCCCCGCGCATGATTAAACCCCAGCACCAGCTTGAACAGCACCGAAATTTCCCTGTCGTCGGTAATAATCTGCCTGGCCTGCAGCTGCTGCATGCAAAGGCTCTGCACAGCGCTTCCGCTCAAAAAAATCAACAGCAAAGCCGCCAGCAGCTTTTGATTTTGCCTGCAAAAAAAATGCTGCCGCTGGGCGTAATAGCCAAAGGCCAATACCGTATAACACAAAATGGACAACTGCACTACAATCACCGACGGGTGAATCAAATTGCTGACCGTAAGACAAGTTCCCACCGCCACCGCCAATAAAATAATTTGGAGCCAGCCTTCACACCGCAATAAACGCTGATACAGCAGCAACGCCAACAGAAAAAACAGCACTGCGCCGTGATGATTGGTGGGAATCTGCGCAGAAACAATATTGGACGGATACACTATCCACAACAGCGCGGTAATCCACGCCGCCTGCCGATGCACCGGCTTCAGCAACTGATACAGCACCACGCAGATGCCTCCTGTCAGCAAAATATTGGCCAACTGCAGCCCCGACAGCGAGGAACCAAACAGCTTCATCAACAAACCGTTAAATACCACCAGACCACCCATTTTCGGCATCTGATAATAATTGGCAATCAAATCAGCAGCCGGTGCAAAATCGCCCTGCACAAAACACTGTCCATACAGCAGATAATTGGCAAAATCGTTGGTGGGAATATAATGGTGCAACGCCAGCACCGCCAGACGGGGCAGCGCGCACAGCACAAAGAGCAGCGCAGCATAAACCACACCATGGCAGCAGCCCTGCAGCCGATAAAGCAGCCAACCGTAAATTGCCGTTACCACTAGCCAAACCGCCAGCAAAGGATATAGATATCCGCTGCTCTCATTTCCCGGCCATAAGGTGCTGATAATGGCCGGACGCAGCACCAAAAAGGCCAGCCAGAACAAGCCAAAAACCACCGCCAGAAAACTATAAACTTTTTCCGCCACCGTTGTCGCCGTCCGCAAGCCTCTCCCTCCAATCCTGTCTACAACCAGCTTCCCATCACATAATAATTTATTGTAACACAGTTGTCCGCAAATAAAAAGGGCGCAACGGCATAAAAAACAGAACGCCGTCCAAAATTGGCAAGGCGCTCTGTCAATGGCCATTCCGTATTTTTATTTTTTCCGCGGCTTCTTCGGCTTGGGCGCTGGCAATTGGTCATACATTGCCGTAAACAAGTCTGTCAAAAACTGGCCATTGTCCACCGTTTCCACCAGCAGCATCTCTTTGGCGCCTTCATAAGGCGGCTCGTAAGGCGCCTCCGGCAGCAAGGCTTTTGCTGCGGCAACAGGCTTCACCAGCAGCCTGTCATCACAGAGATAGGCCGCAATTTTGCCGTTATAGTAAAGAATGTACTCTCCCATCATAGCCCGATAGGTGATACCTTCCAACCCGGATAGCTGGTTCAAAATAAATTGCAGATAAACTTTGCTGGTTGCCATCCCTGTCCGTAAGCTGTTTCTTTTCAGCATTTGATTTGTATCTGTATTACTATAGCAAGCCCTTTTGCATGTTTGATAAGCTGGGCTTTATAGAGCGGAATCACCTTTTTCCTCCAGCTCTTTAATTCGCTTTTCCAAGTGTTCAATTTTATCACCTTGCGCAATAAACATAGATATAATAACTGCAATAATAAATGCACAAGCCGCTGTTGCGACAAAGAATCTCTTGCTAAAATCAAACAGCATCCACCCGCCAAAGAATACAAATACATAACACAATACTAATGTCATCGCATAAATTTTTATAAAGTTCATTCTTATTGCCCTCCCGCAAACATCGATTTATCGTTCCGCTATTTTCATTCTAACACAATTTTGAGAGCGTGGAAATATCCTCTTTCCGGGCAGATTTCCGACTTTATGAACAGAGGCTGCGATTTTGCTGTGATAATAAAGAATATACTTCCCCATCATGGTCCGATAGGTGATACCCTCCAGTCCAGATAACTGATCCAAAATAAATTGCAGCTAGCAAAAAACACCGCCTGCCATGCAGACGGTGCCAATATTTCGTGCGTTTTCTCTTGATTTTGCTGTGCGCTATGCAGATTACAGCACCAGGGATGGTGGATTATAAATCCGGCTTTTCAGCTCATTATCCAGCATATACAAGCTCTTCGGATCATTGCCGAACAATTCCATTTTGGTAATCAAGTCCTGGGCATTTTTTTCTTCTTCGCCCTGTTCTTTGATGAACCAGTCTAAAAACTGGGTGGTGCGGAAATCCTTCACATCATGGGCCGCGTCGTATAAATTGTGAATCAGACCGGTTACATACACTTCATGCTCCAAGCCCGCTTTCAGCGCGTCCATCAGCGTTTCCAGCTTTGCCGCCGGTTTTTCAATGGCTTCCAGCGCTACATGGGCGCCGTTGTTATGCAGATACTGATAGAACAGCATGGCATGATCCCGTTCTTCCTGCGCCTGCACCTTGTACCAGTTGGCAAACCCGCTCAGCCCTTTGGATTCATAAAAGTTTGAAAAATCCAAATACAAATAGGCTGAATAAAACTCCTTATTGACCTGCGTATTCAGCAACGCCATCACATTTTCATTTAACATACATAACTCTCTCCTTTATCATCCTAACAGCCTCCGCAGACCGTTACGTATAGTTTACTATGCTTTTGGGCGGATGTCAAATCACGAACCTCTACGAACCCTTAAAATTGCAACTCTGTGTTCTGTGTAATTTCGTAGCCGGTTTTCCTATTTGTATCCATCGCCCAATGCTGCAGCTGTTGCAGTTATGTTGCAGTTATGTTGTATTTGTGTTGCATTTTTTGGCTTAACCAATAGGGGTATGCTATATATGCTGTATTTCTGCACAAAACTAATTTTATAAAAAATAAAAGAAGACAAACAAAGAATAAAAAATGCAACATATACAGCACTTACAGCATCGCAGCAAAAAAGCTGCCGCAAATTTGCAGCAGCCTGAATCTTTTTATTTACCTGTATTGCTTTGTAGCTGCGCCGCTTTCTTTTTCTTCTCGCTGTGTTCCTTGATAATCGGCACCACGTTAATAATAATCAGCACTGCTGTAATCATCAGAATAATCAGCGTGGACAGGGCGTTGATAGACGGGTTCACCCGCTTGCTCATGGTATATACCAGAATGGAAATGTTATTGACGCCATTGCCGGTTACAAAATAGGAGATGATAAAATCATCGAAGGACATGGTAAAGGCAATCAACGCACCGGAAACAATGCCAGGCATAATCTGCGGCACAATGACCTTTGTCAGCGCCTGCCAGGGCGTTGCGCCCAAATCCAGCGCCGCGTCAGCCAAATTGGGGTCTAACGAGCGCAGCTTAGGCATGATACTCAGCATCACATAAGGGATACAGAACATCACATGGGCCAGCAGCATGGTCACAAAGCCTTTGCGGATACCCAACACGCTGAAAAACATCAATAAACCAATGGCCGTTACAATGTCCGGATTGGTCAGCGGCAGATTGTTGACCTGTTCCATCACGCCTCGCACCAGCTTTTTGGAGTTGGATAATCCGATGGCTGCAATGGTGCCCACCACAGTGGAAATGGCTGTGGCCAACAATGCGATGACAATGGTGTAAAAGACAGCGCTCATCATGGTGGAATCGCTGAACATTTTTTCATACCAACGCAGCGAAAATCCGTCAAAGCGGGTCAGGGAACGGCCTGCATTGAAGGAAAACACCACCGTATACAGAATGGGCAGATAAAAGAATGCCAGCACCAACGCCATATAAAGCTTGGAAAAAATTTTTTTAGAAGGTTTCATCGGTTAGTTTCCTCCTTCGCTCTGTCCGTTTTTATCGACTTTTTTGGTGATGTACATTGAAATCATGATAATCACTGCCATAATCAGCGAAATGGCGCTGCCGAAATTCCAGTTGCCGGAGGTGAGGAACTGGGATTCAATGACGTTCCCAATCAGCACGTATTGTCCGCCGCCCAGCATTTTGGGAATAAAGAAGCTGGATACCGCCGGTAAAAATACCAGCGTAATGCCGCTCAGCACACCGGGCAAGGATAAAGGCAGCGTAATTTTTAAAAAGGACTGCACTTTATTGGCGCCCAAATCGCTGGCTGCTTCCAGATAGCTTTTGTCCATCTTGCTCAGCGCTGTATAAATCTGCAAAATCATAAAAGGAATGAAGTTGTACACCATCCCCAGCACCACCGCAAAATCGGTGTAAATCAGCGTTACCGGGCCTAAGCCGAAGAAGCCTAAAATGGTATTCACCATGCCCTTATCCTGTAAAATTCCCACCCAGGCATAAGTGCGCACCAGCATGTTAATCCACATCGGGATGGTCACCAGCAGCACCAGCATCATTTTCTTACGGCCGCTGGCCTGGGAGATGCTATAAGCCACCGGATACCCTAAGAACAGACACAGTACGGTAGTCAAAACCGCCACCCACAGCGAGCGTTCCAGCACCTCTAAAAAGATGGAATCGCTGAAAAAATAAATAAAGTTATCCAGCGTTACCCGAAAGGTTAAAACATCGTTCCCTTTTTGCGTAAAGGCATACATCACAATCATCAGCATAGGCAGAATAATCATGATGACGCTCCAGACAATATAGGGATAGGCCATATTGCGAAATTGTTTCATGCTTAATAACTCCCTTTCTTCGACATGATGTGCAAATCTTCAGGGCCGAACAGCAAACCTACTTCTTCCCCCACTTCATGCTTGTCGGTAGTATCCACCATATATTCATAGCCTTCTGTTTTGAAGGTGACCTGATAATCGCCGGGCACGATGCTCTCCACATCAAAATCATAATCCACTTCGGTAATTTCTACCGCCGAATCGTCCTCCAGGCTCCAGGCAGAGGCATTGGCCCAGGTGC
>CABQBF010000033.1 GCA_902462325.1 uncultured Peptococcaceae bacterium | reverse complement strand
TTTCAATTCCTGCCCACTCGGCAGCTAAGTCAAGACCGCCGATACCGCTAAACAAACTCAGATGTGTCAGCACTTTCTTCACCACCTTCCAAGGCGTTAAATATTGTCATTTGCTGCTCATCCTCTTTTGTGCCGTATAGCCACCATTCCATGACATCCTCGCCAGTTTGCCACCGGCAGGGTATTCCCTTACGCTTTCTTTCTATTATCATGCGCTCAAAACACTTTATATACGCTCTGCGATATGCCGGCCAGCGAGCAAATTCCTTTATCATTTTCTTTGGCCCGCCTAAAGGACAGCCTACACAGCCGAGACGCGGGAAACCTTCGTCGTATAGACTACAGTAATCAATCATGTTACAGCCTATAAATTCCCACACGTCAGCTTCCGTCCAGTGATAAATGATGTTAATTACCCGACCTAACGGGTCACTGCCGTCTATCATTACCACTTCGCGGCCTTTGCGCTTACTACTTTCCTCCGCTCTTACGCCTAAAATCTTAACGCGGTCTTTCCCGCCCGATTCCTTTAATACTTTGCAGCAGTATCTCACAAGTCGTGTCGGCGGCATGCTATTTTTAACGATTAACTCCCACATAGTTTTGCCGTTTCCCGGATGTTCAATCTCTACATCATCAAAAGTACGGACAAATTTCACAAGCTCCGGCGGGTCAATCGTTGTAAAGTTGTAGTGGGCGTCAAACTTAACGCCAGCAATCTTACAGAGCCAATAGCAGCAAAGGCTATCTTTACCACCGCTAAAAGCGAGATAATATCCTTCTGGCGGCTCAAACTGTTGCAGGATAGCAACCGCTTCTTTAACCTTATCTGTCGCGCCGAACAGCGTATTTTCCTGTAGCACTTTCTCCGTCCCCTTCCGCTGGCTCATACCAATCTGTTTGTGTAAAACTCCACACTAGCAACACACTTGTTGGCAGCATCACTGTCATGGCCTGTCCAAATGATAGAGCGCCGCCCTCCAGTGCCATGGCTGCAAGTGTTGTGGCTATCAGGCTGGCTATAAATAATGGTTTAGGATTCATCTCCTGCCTCCCATTGGCAGCCTTCGCAACTGCCTTGTCCACCGACAGGACACTTTACTGTTGCACAGTTAATACAGCGTTCTGCTGCTTTTATGCCTGTTTCGTCTTTATGCTTGCAAGTATTGCATTCTCCGCAATAGCATTTCATTTTCTTTCACACTCCTAGCTTGTCCACTACACCCTTTCGGGTGTCTTAAATAATACCGGCTTTCACCATTTCCTTGCCAAAGCGTTGCAAAGCATTTTCAATACGTCTATTTCTTGCAACTTCTTGTTCTTCCGTGTAGATTGGGTCGAAGATACGCACCTTCTGACCATTGGCTGTTAATTCAGTGATGTTGTATTCCGTCATAATCGCTCACCTCCGTAAAATGTATGTTTCTGTCGGTATGTCCTATGTCTGAAACATCTTCTATGCGCTTTTCACCGCCCTATGTTATAATGACAAAGAAAGGTGGTGAACATTATTGAAACGTAACGAAGATTGTATCCGTTCTATCATGCTTTATCTCGAAGAAAACCTATCTGCTAAAAAAACTCTAAAAGGAAAAGAACTCTATGCCCCCTTAGAAAACTTTTCTAAAGAAGATATTGATGAATCCATCATCATTATCTTAGAAAGAAAACTGGTATCTAAGAAAAATATTGATAATGTTGTGCCGAGTAATATTCATTTTTTAAGAATCACAGATAAGGGCCACAACTATTTGGAAATGGTACGTAGTGACACTGTCTGGAACTCCCTTAAAGAGAAATTCAAAGGATTTCTTATGCCTGAAAACATTATCAAAGTTTTTGAGCTATTTCTTTCTTCAAAAGGTTTATTGTAAATCGCCAATCTGGTCTTTACATAGGAACAAAAATCTAACTGTAATTCCACAAGTTAATAGCCTACTAGCATTCTCAAAGGAAGGGTCTCTAATCATTCCAAATGCTATCATGACGAATAGCGCCAGAAATATTATGCTGAATAGCCATGCTATTCTGTTCATCGTATCTGTTATGATTGAGATAACCTTCCATTTCTTCAGTTCCTGTTCTTTCACCCTCTCACCCCCATATTTGTTGTGTTTACACAACATTTAATTCAAAAAAAATTTCTTCTGCTCTAACTTTTAACGCTTTAGTTAATTTTGCTATCGTTTCGCCACTAGGATTTACTGTTTCGTTCTCGATTGCATTTACTGTAGCCCTAGATAAACCACTTATTTCTGCTAATTCTTCTTGTGTTAAATTTCGCTCTGCACGTAAAACTTTCAATTTATTTTTCATTTTATAACCTCCCTTCCTCTGTTGTTTTTATATTACAGTATATTTTACATTTTGTCAAGCATAAACAACAAACTTGTTTTCTTATTATAATTTACATTTTGTCAAGCATAATTTACAATATTCTTAAGGAGGTGTTTTGTATGAATAACGCTCTAGGTGAATATATAAAAAATTATCGAGATGAACATAAATTATCTTTAAGAGAATTTGCTAAACTTGCCGACATAAGCCATACCCACATTGACAGTATTGAAAAAGGAGCTGATTTTCGCACAGGAAAACCAGTGCGAATTACTAATGAAACAATCCAAAAATTAGCCAAAGCATTAAATACAGATGAAAGTTTTCTTTTTCAGCTAAGTATTGGCAAAACCTCTTCTATTACACTTAATAAAAAAGACCAGATAGAAATTGATGAATATTTGAATAATTTTGAGAATGAGCTATTAACTCAAACAGGCTTAATGTTTGATGGTGAGCCGATGACCCAAGAATCTAAAGAGAAATTAATCGCTGCCATGCGTATTGGCGCTGAAATAGCCAAAAAAGAAGCTAAAGAAAAGTTTACTCCTAAAAAGTTCCGCAATAAATAAGGAGTGATTCTATGTACGTAGCTGAACAGGTTCAAAAACTTGTTAAACGATATAAAACAAAAGACCCATATACAATTTGCGAATTGAAAAACATCGAAATACTTTACGATGATTTAGAACCTGATGTCAGGGGATTTTATCAATATTATAAGCGCAAAAGCATGATTCATCTGAATATGCATCTTGAAAAAGAAGTTCAGCGAGTAGTGCTTGCTCATGAATTAGGGCATGTAATTATGCATAAGGGGTATAACTGTATCTTTCTTTCCAGACATACTTATATGACCAAGAATATCTATGAATACCAGGCTAACTTATTTTCAGCAGAGTTACTACTCCCCCCAAAAGTTCCAAAGCAATATATTGATATGAGTTTTCAAAATTTAGCAGCAATCTATCGAGTGCCGGTTGAATTAGTAATGATGAAATGGGGGAAATGAAAGGAGAATGAAATTTTATGACACCTGTTGAAAAATATTTCGAAAAAATTTTTGAGGATATTAAGCATTATACAGAAGATGGCATAGAATTCTGGTATGCCAGAGAACTACAAGGTGTATTAGAATATAAAGAATGGCGTAATTTTCTTAAAGTAATCGACAAAGCAAAAGAAGCTTGTAAAAACGCTCAACAAAACATCACTTACTAAGAATTAACTTCCATATAAAATAAATAATAAATTACTTATTTTATATATTGACACGTAATTTATTACATATTATACTATGATTATTGGAGGTGCTACATGAAAAGCTATTCATCACGTGAAGTAATCAAAATTTTAAAAGATGATGGCTGGTATGAAGTTGGTTGTGACGGTGACCATCATCAATTTAAACATCCAGCAAAAAAAGGACGTGTTACAGTTACTCATCCTAGAAAAGACATACCAACAAAAACTTTGAAAAGCATTTCTAAACAGTCCGGGATTATTTTTGAATAGCCCTAAACTGTTTTAATAATAGATTGGAGGAGTTGCGATGTTAAAAGATAGATACGCTTTTGTGGCATTACTTACTTATGATGAAGATGGAATTTCAATTGAATTTCCTGATTTGCCAGGTTGTTATCCTTGTGCCGACAAAGATGATACCAATATGGCTTTGAAAAACGCTAAAGAAGCTTTAGGATTGCACTTATGGGGAATGGAGCAAGATGGCGAAGATATTCCTTTAGCTACCTCTATTACCGACATTGAATTTCAAAAAAATGAAGTTCCAGTGTTGATTGACGTATTTATGCCGCCAATTCGGGAACGCATTAACAGTAAATTTGTGAAAAAAACACTTTCCCTTCCTGCTTGGCTTGCTGCTAAAGCCGATGAAGATGGTGTCAATTGCTCTAAAATTTTTCAAAATGCCTTAATGGATTATCTTGGCATTTCTGCTCCAACCAGATAAAAAAGAAAATACGTATTCCGTTGATAAAATCAGGAAAAAGGTATAATGAAGTTACAAATATATTGACTGGATTGAGGACGGAACGGGCAGCCGTCGCCCTAGTTGGAGATGTGAGAGTGTCGCCCCACCATTTCATTCACGTATTTAAGCGAGTAACTTCGGTTGCTCGCTTTTTATTTATTTTTATAGCATATTGCAAACAAGATTTGCATATAGCCCTTACAACCAAACAAGAACAAATCACAGAAAGAAGGATATTAATTGAACAAAAAACTAAAAACAGTACTCATTGTACTACTAATCCTATGTATTGCCTTTATGCCAATGGTAGCCTTTGCCCATAGTGGCAGAACTGATTCTAGTGGCGGCCATCACGACAATAAAAACAAAAGCGGTCTCGGCTCTTATCACTATCATTGCGGCGGTCATCCTGCGCATTTGCATCCTAATGGCGTTTGTCCTTATGCTACTACAGTTTCAACATCATCAGCTTCCAGTAGTACAACGAAAACAACTACGGACCCAAATGCTAAAACTGCAACTATCACTGCCGGCGCAGTAAAAATTAATGGAAATGCTATTGATAACTCAAAGTTGGAATATCCTTTGATTTCTTACAACAATGCAACCTATTTTCCTATGACTTATCGTAATAAAGAAAGCTTGGGGCTAACCTCTAAAACCGAATCTGGCACAATCTATTTTACAACCGGGAACACTCCATCTTATAGTGCCGACATTGAAGGAAAATGTACAACCGGTAAAAAGGTTACTGCTACTAAGTTAGACTACAAGGTTTCTATTGACGGCTCTTTATATGATTATGATAGTGATTGGCCTTTACTGAAGTATAATGATATCGTCTACATTCCGCTAACCTATCATTTTGCCGATGCCTTAGACCTTTCAACAACATGGACTAAGGAAACGGGACTAGCGGTTAATACAAAATAATTGCTGGGGATATTGCAAACTAATTTTGCATATGCTATAATGTGTTTGTAAAGACAATCAGGGAAATGATTGCTCATGGCAGCACAAAAACCCAGTAGTGGCAGCTACTGGGTTTTTTCTTGCATTTGTGCTGGTTGTCACCTATTCTCTATCCAGCCACTTGCAAATATAATATGCTATTACACTTGCTGCGATAGAGACGATCAGGGAAATAATAATGCTCATGATAGCACCCCCTTTCCGTTGTCGGATTGGGCAGTGACAACATTGCGAATTATACCATAAATTTAGTAAAAGAAAAAGCTCCCTGCGCTACCAACACAGAGAGCTTGATAAGGAGGATTTTTATATGGCAAAAGATTTAACTACTTCACAAATTGACCGCCAAAATATTTTAAATAACGAATTAGCCATTAACGAAATTAAAGAAACTATCAATCTCAAAAGTGTTTTCTGGAATGAAAAATATTATCTCACAAAAGAAATGGTTGCAACTTATTTCGAAGTTGATATCCGTACAATTGAACGGTACATTAGTAATCATAATGATGAACTTTCTAACAACGGATTTGAAATATTAAAAGGTAAAAGACTCCATGATTTTATCGAAACTTATAATCAAGAATTTGCGACCGACATTAATGTCGGTCGCAAAATCCGCGCATTAAGTGTCTTTGATTTTCGCTCTTTTTTAAATCTAGCTAAAAAGCCCTCTGCGCTACCAACACAGAGAGCTTTCCACCTTAATATGCTACCAACATATTAAGAAAACCGTCAGCAATATGCTACATACGGCCCGAATAACTGTATTGTAGCATATTTTGGCAGTATCATCAAATAAAATTAACTATTGAGGTGACAACATGAAAGAATATGCTATGTATCTTCGCAAATCCCGCTCTGATTTAGAAGCGGAAGCACGCGGAGAAATGGAAACATTGAGCCGTCATTTTGGCATTTTGTCCGGTATGGCTGATAGAATGGGAATCACAGTCAGCGAAGATAATATTTTTCGTGAAATTGTTTCTGGAGAATCTATAGCGGCACGTCCAGAAGTACAAAAGCTACTGCATAACGTGCAGCAAGGTAAATATGCTGGCGTTTTTGTGGTTGAAGTAGAACGTCTGGCTCGCGGCGCTACATCAGACCAAGGGATTGTATCAGATTCTTTCCGGTATACGCACACCAAGATTATTACACCGGTCAAAACCTACGACCCTGATAATGAATTTGACGAGGAATATTTCGAGTTTGGCTTGTTTATGAGCCGCCGTGAATATAAAACTATTAACCGCAGAATGCAGGCCGGCAGATTGCAATCTACCGTTGAAGGCAACTTCATTGGCAGCATTGCTCCATACGGTTACAAAAAAGTAAAAAGGGACGGATATCACACACTGGCACTGCATGAAAAGGAATCGAAAGTTGTTCGCATGATTGTTGAATGGTTTTTGTATGGCGCTGAGGTGGAAGGCTTTGACGGTCCGCAATTATTAGGAACAACAAAAATTGCAAATCGTTTAAATGAGATGGGGATTACAACAAAAGAAGGCAGGCGATGGAGCCCGGAAAAAATACGGACATTACTGCTAAATCCTGTCTATGTTGGTTATGTGAAATGGGGCTTCAAAAAAACCATCAAGAATTATACTGATGGGAAATTGACAACAAGCCGGCCCCGCAACTATGATGCAGAACTATACCCAGGAAAACACCCGGCTATATTTACAGAAAACGAATATGCCCAAATCCGAGAAAAATTTTCTACTAATACACGCAAAAGCGGCGGGTATGGCGCCAATCATATTTCCAATCCTTTGGCACATCTGCTCTATTGTCAGTGCGGCAAAGGTATGAGCCGCCGAACCTATAACGGCCCCAAACAGTGCAAATCGGCTCCGCGTTATCTTTGCTTGCAGCAAACGTATTGTCACACAAAATCTGTAGCAGTTACTGATATGCTGAAAACTGTGTATGAATCTTTGCTTTTGCTAAAAAAGGACACTGAAACGAAGCTACAAAATCAAGAATATATTGTTGACACGAAAGCGTCTGAAATTGCTGAAATGAAAAGTAACCTTGCTGAATTACAAGCTACTGAAACAAAGTTGTATGATTATTTAGAACGTGGAATCTATGATGAGGAAACCTTTGTTGCTAGAAGGACAAAGCTGAAAAATGAAATTGCTAGCTTAAAAAGTCTAATTACGAAAAAAGAACAGGAGCGGCCACCACAAATTGATTATCAAAACCGAATTGTAAAACTGGAAGATGCCATTGTTGCTTTATCAGACGAAACTTTGTCCGCAGGCACTAAAAATGCTTTTTTGCGGGACATCATCGAGAAAATCATCTATTACAGAGATGATGAAGAATCCTATCACATAGACATTTTTTTGAAATAATACCTTGTTATTTTCAGATAAAAATAAGAGACCTAACTATCTGGCCTCTTATTTTTATTCATGCAATCTCTTATAATTACCAAAATAATGTTGCGCTATTTCCTCTTTTGGATCATACTTATGAGTTATTTCAAATATTATAGTTGTCTCCGTTTCTTTCACTGCAAATTCCTTTATTTTTGCCATGCCTACGCATCCGTCAATCATTTAACCACCTACTTAATTCCCAACAACTTATCTACAATTTTCTTATCATTAGGAGTTAATTCTTCATAGACTTTTGAACCGCTTTCCCCATCTTCTTTATGGTATTTCGCATCTTTTTTGTTTTTATATAACTTTTCTGGTGTTAAATTTCCACTAATCTCCTCAAATAAAATCTGACCGATCTTCATACCTTGATTAACACGGACATTATTGGGGGAGTTATTTGTTAATACCAATTCTAATCTACCTTCATAAGTAGGGTTAATATGCTGTGGGCTCAACGATAATGCAAGCCTAGAAAAAGTAGTTCTTGGTCGAATATGACCCAATAATTTTTCAGGTAAACAAATATATTCTGTAATTGGAAACAGAATTGTTTCATTCGGTTTCAAAATATATCCATCTTCTCCAAGCGTTCTTGTTTCAAAACACTTTTTCACACTTTGTTCATTATCTAACTCTATAATTTCCCCACATGATACAATCGTTTTAATTTTGTTACCGATAGAAATATCATAAGATACAGACTGTAATTTTTCTTCTTCAAATGGAGAAATTAGTGGTTTCTCCATCTCTAAATTCTGATAATCATTGATATACTTTTTTATTTCATGATCTCCTAAAATCATGTAGCTCTCTCCTTTTTTACTAATGGAGAATATATATCCTTTAGTAATGTAGTATGGTATACTCATTCTAATATATAAATAAATTTTTTTCTATAGTTTTTTATAAATATTATTTATTCGATTGTCAAAATTCAAATTTTCTCTTGCTATCTTTTAAAAATTATGATAGCATAACGTAGTTTTATTGTAATTATTTTCACTTCTACCGCATACGGACAAAAGAAATCGGTCACTTAGAAATGATTGGTACCATGGTATATCAAATCATGGAAAACGCTTCTCTGTGTGAATTGAAAGATGCCGGACTGGATGGCTACTACACACTGCATGGTCACGGATTATTCTACAGCGACCCGAACGGCTACAACTGGACCAGCGATTACATTTCGGGGATGGGAGATCCTATCACCGATTTAACCTCCAATATTGCTGCTGAACAGCGAGCCAAACAGACCTATGAATATCTGATGGATTTGGCCTGCAACGATGAAAGCGTTTTAGCGCCGCTGCGTTTCCTGCGGGCGCGGGAAATCGTGCATTATCAGCGTTTTGGCGAAGCATTGGAGACCGTAAAAGAATACTATAACCAGAAAAAATATTTCTGCTAAGCTGCTGCCCTTTTACATGCAAGAAGCTGCCGCAATGACTTGTGGCAGCTTCTTTTTGCGAAAAATTTACAGGTTACGTTTTATTGCTCTGCTGGTTTCCGCTTTGCGAAAACGGCAAACATGCCGCTAATCAGCAAACCTAAACCAACGCCCAGCATACCGAAAGAACACACAAATAAAATACCTGCCGCCACCATGCGTTTCATGTTCATCCCGCCTTTCTTCCCCAAATTATATCTCTTTAATATTTTATTATACGCGGAAAGCAACAAGAAAGCAAATTGAAAAAGACTTCCCGCGGCTGTCTTATCACGGCGCCAAAACTGTACTACAATTCCCTCTTGCCAATTGGCGTCAGGAACGGTATAGTTATAATTGACGATTTTATTTCAAGGGGGATGACACCATGGAGGCAATTACATTAAAACCAAAAGAGCTTCGTAAAGAATACAGTGCGTTTATCGGCGAAGCTAAAAAAGTGGACTATTATACAAAACGATTTCAAAAGTTAAAAGATAACAACTCCAAAATCAGCTTTAACATCTGGGGGTTGCTGTTCAGCACCTATTGGTGCTTTTATCGCAAAATGCTTGGTTGGGGCTGCATTGCGCTGGTGTTGAATTTAGGTTCCATGTATCTCAACTTTGCTTACGGTCTAACCAGCATTTCTACCATCATCACAATTGTATTGTCCTTATTCTTTGGATTTTTCGGCAATTATTGCTACATGAACTACGTAGACCGCTCGATTACCCAGGCAATGACGATGGATGCAGCAAAAAAAGAAAAATATTATAAAGATAACGGCGGCGATGGCACTAAGATTTTGCTGTGCATGTTATTTGTTTCCCTGGTGATGGTATTCGCCCTGACCGCTTCTTTTGGAGTTCCCGACAATATGACGCAGAATATACCAACTAAATAAACAATACAAAAGATTGACGCCCCTCCAAATAATTTTTAGTTTGACGTTCTATTTGAAGGGGCCACTGATTCTATGATATTCTTTGCATTCTCTGTGGATTTTTAATCCATAGAACTACTCTAAAATATTACAGAAGAAATGCTTGCCAAATTAGAGAGTTTTGTTTCACCGCTTGTATACTCAATTAATATAACTTTCCAATTTTTCCATATCACAAATGATAATCTGTTTATCCTCTATTTTTATAACATTTTCTTTCTTCATAAGTCCTAAAATTTGTGTCACACTCTGCCTAGTAGCTCCGACACAATTTGCAAAATCCTGATGCGTCAACCTAATATCTAATAAAATTCCTTCTGGATGTTTACGTCCACATTTAACAGCAAGCAATTGAAAAAAGCCTGCTAACCTCCCTACTATATTATAGCAAGCCAATTCATAAAAATTATTTTCTATTTGTCGTAGTCTGGAACTAAGAATTTGATTAATCTTCATAGCAAACTCTACGTCTTCCTGCATTAACTTCAAGAAATCCTCCTTTGCTATTGCATATACACAACTGGTTTCTAATGTTTCTGCAAAGCATTTTCTTGGGGAATCAAGCATAACTTCAGCAATTCCTATTAACTCTTTAGCAAAACGTACAGATAACGTGACTTGCCTACCATCACGGTCTAAACGATAAGTTCTAAAACAGCCTCTTTCTATATAATAAACATAATTCGCATAGTCTCCATTGGCAAAAACATTATGCTTCTTAGGGAACACAAGAAGAGACGCCTGATTTATAAAATGCTTCAACTCTTCTTGTGATAAACTTATATTAGTAAAATATCTATTCATGGTTCACCCTCTTCTCTGCCGCTTCCAAACAAATGCCCCATTCTGTTAAATTATCAGTAAAGAAAAATTGTAAATCCCAATATAGCAAAACTGTATGGTTTCATTCCTTATCTTTTTGAACACTTACACTTTGATACTATGTAACGCTTAAGCTCTTTTCTATCCTTATCAGCAATGCAAAATATCTCATTAATGATTATTTTTTATTATACCTCAATCTACTTGGGTACACAATCCCACATTAAAACAAAAAATCAACCAATTTATACACCATCCTACAAAAACAGCATGGAAAAATGCCTGAATACATCCTCCATGCTGTTTTATGCTGTCTTATTTTGTTATCATTTTTTCTATCTTTCCATCTGCTATTCCTGTATTATAATTTGTTGTGGTTCCATATAGCAAGAGACAAAATACTCTTTCCATTGTCTAATGGTATTTTCAAAAGATTGTTGATACTGCGAGCATTGTATTCCACGACAGGAGGATACATAAATTCTTTCAAATCCATTCGCTATAATTTCTTGCAGCATATATTTGCCAATAACATTGACGCAAGGAACTTGTATTGCTTTATCCTCTGTAATCTGCGGTTTGCTGCATTTCTCACAGATAATGTATAATGTATTGCCTTCCATCAACATTAACTGTTTTAAGACTTTCTTCGGTGAAAAATTGTCTAGTGACAACGCGCCCCAAGGGCATACGCCAACACACAAACCGCAACCTACACACTGAGCACTTTTGCTGATAGCAGCATATCCATCCACTAGTTCTACTACGTTCTGTCTGCAAACATTCTGGCATCTGCCACAGCCACGACATCTTGATAAATCTACATCACATATCATCACTTTCACCTTTATTTCTTGTTTTCAGTGTAAATCGCTCCACGTTTCCGTTGATATCTACTACAATCCATGTTATCCTATCTTGACCCACCTTCGGAATTAATTTAGCACCATGATAACCTAATTGATATGGCAATTTTAATTCTATTGCTTCTTTTGGACACACCTTTATGCAGCTCATACAATCCCAACAATCTCTATTCTTTCTGCACTTTGCTTTTTTATCTTTTCCAAGATACATCAAATCTCCTGGACAAATCTGTACACACAAAGGCTCATCCTGATTCATACAACCATCACATTTCATTGTATCTACCTTCGGTGGCATAACGTCATTCCTCCATTCATCAATTTTAAAATTTCTACAAGAAGTCTACTAACCTATTTGTAGGTTATCACTCAAGGTTTCAGCCTATCGCCTGGCACAATTTGCTCATAGGGCCGTTTTAACATGATAATTGTGTTATCCGTTAAATTTTTCCTGCTGTTCACAAAACAATCATAATCTTTATCTTTTTGTGGATAATCGGTTCTTGTCTGCCAGCCCGGCCATCTGGTTTCTTTACGGAATAAAAGATGATGCAATAGCACTTCCGCTACATCTAGACGATCAATGGTTTCATGTATATTCATTAATTCATGGAAATCGTCACAAATCAAATATTTTTCCTGTTCTTTCAAAATCAAAATATGCTTTAAGGCATATTGTAATTGAATTTCATTCATGCGGAAAAACTGATGTACACCACCCGCATATTCATCCATTAATCGCTGCATTCTTTCTTCCATCTCATCATTTGTAATACCGTCTTCTATATTTTGTTTCCGAAAAAGCGGCGCATAAATACGCTGTTTTTCCGTTTCAATCTGTTCCATATCGTATTCTGGCAACACTATTTCTTTTCTGATATAGTTGACTGCGCCTCTGGCCGCCAACATCCCCTCAGCTGCGCAACCACCAACAAATTTATTGGCCACACCGCCGGCTACGTCACCACAGGCAAAAAGACCTGGCAATGTAGTCTGCCAATCCTTCGCAGATAACCAATATCCGCTAGCAGTATGTCCACCCACAATATAAGGATCGTTCCCATAAATTTCAATCGGCTCTTGTTGCAAATCCTGTCCGCGTGAAGCCAAAAATAATACAAAAGAAGGACGCTCGTTCAAATAATCCATCTTCATCTGTTTAATATCTGCATCATCCATATGTCTGGTATCTACAAAACACGGTCCTCTCCCATTTCGCCATTCTTCCATGGGGGCATTCGCTCTAATATAACGAGGCGCACCTTCACCGCCTTGTTCGGCATAATTTTTCTGAAGAATTTTTTCTCCATAGGCGTTTACCATTGGAGTATGATATCCTAAAGAAACAGTATCAATTGGCCCATTAAAGTCTTTTGTTCTTGTTGCACACCAACGCATTTCAAAAGACGTCATTTCAGCGCCTGCTCGAATACCCAATGCATATCCCGTTCCTGTATTAAATGGGGAATACCAAAGCTGATGATGACTATCTTCTCCATCGTTTGTATAGGACTTATATAATCCTGCAGCACCGCCAGTCGCAATGCAAGTCGCCTTGGCACGAATTACATACATTTTTCCATCTCGCACACCCAAACCCATAACACCGATAATTTTATCTCCATATCGCAAATAGTTGGTAGCTGCTACGCGATTGATAACTTGACAACCACTTTTTGCTACTTGTTCAGCCAAAATTGGTTTCATTGATTCACCTTGAATAGTGATATCCCATTTACCACGATTCGCATATTCTTCAGATTTTTCCTTTTTTTTAATTGGCAAGCCCCAACGTTCCCACTCTTCAATGGGTTCGTTTAAAAGTTCCCCAATCTGAATAGCTAAATCTTCCCGCAACAAACCGCCTGCTTGAGATCGACTCCACCGGATATAATCCTCCACCGTTTTATCTTTTTTAATGTAGGTGTTAATGGCATCCATACCTGCAGCCAAACAACCGCTTCGTTCAATTTGGGCTTTTTCTAATAAAGTGACCTGTAACTCTGGCGCAAGTTTTTTGGCCTCTAAAGCTGCAAAACAACCAGCGTTTCCAGCACCAATGATGAGAAAATCCGTATCAATATAGACAATCTCTACATCTTCTATACTTTTTAATAATTGCTCCATATTTGCAACCTCCTTAGACTTCTTGTGAAAACTTTTCGTTCACTATATCTTCTGTCAAAAATTTAAATTAACGGGTATCCAACCAATGGCAACCATAATGCTAAAGTAACAACGACATAAACGTTACAAATCAATGTAAAAGGAACTCCAATTTTTATCCCTTCTAACATCGTCATTCCAGAAGCCCCCCAGGCAATAAAAAATGCTGTAATAGACATTGGAATAAAAAATGCATAACTAAGACAGTTTGTAATGATTAAAGAAAACGGCAACACTTGAAAACCTAGTTGCTGAGCCATCGAAATGGTCAGCGGAATAAACATAGCTCCCATAGCGCCAGCACTAACAATACCTGCCCGAGGAATATGCGTAACCAATGCCACCAAGAGCAGAACCAAAATAACTGGCAGTCCAACCAAATAGTCCTGCAATGGCACTAAGAATAAATTTACTAACCATTCAATAGCACCAGAGTTGCTCAATGATGTTCCTAGGGAAATTGCCCCACCAAGTAACACCCATACATCCCACAACACATGCGGCATTACTTCGCTGAATTTTAAATGACCAAAAGGAAGGAATAATAGTACTACTAAAATCAGGGAAACCATTCCTGTTGGAATTGAATGCAAAATATCTTCTGTAATCCATAAGAAAAAGCAACATGCTAAACAAATTAAAGACCAGATTTCCGGTTTTGTAATTTTGCCAAGTTCCTGTTTCATTGCAGGTAATTCTTCCTCAGCTCCTGGGATCTCCACCTTCCACAGACGATAATAAATCATCACATAAATAATCGTGATTGGAATCAGGCCCCACAAAGGTAAATTCATTTTCAACCAATCAATAAATGTAACCTTTATACCGGCATCTTCCCAAAATCCAACTAACAACATATTCGGCAAATGTGCCGTTAAAATTAATAATCCTGTGACTAATGGCATAAAACCGCAAATCAAAATCATTAATCCCCTGTTAATTCGTTTCACTTCAGGGTTATTGTCCTTTCCCTCGGTCAGTTTCTGAAAACCTGTGACAATAGGCAGTAGTAGCCCTGTTTCGGCCACAGACGGAAGAAATGAATTAATTGCTACATCTGCTAACGTTAATCCACAAAAAATGCTAGAAATTTTATTAGACCGAAACAGTCCGGTAATAGTTAACGCAATTCGTTTTCCTAAAGGTGTGGCTGTCATGACACCTGCAAAGGTAAAAGCTCCAATCGTTAAAAAAAACGTATCGCTGGCAAATGCACTAAATGCCTGCGACGGCTTCGCTCCTGTTAAAATCACAATCAATAAGGGAGCCGCTAAACCTACTGCAAAATTATTTAAACTGTTACTCATTGTAATAATCATAAACCATATAAAAACAGCCAAAATTGATTTTGCTTCCAACTCCAGCCCTTCCACCGCCGGAGCAAAATGGATGACAAACATACACGCAAAGGCCATGATAATCCAAAATAATTTTTTTATGTCTTTTCGTGTCAACCAATCGTTTTTAATTATTTCTTTATCTTCTATATGATTTTGCATACTTATCCCTCCCTGTATAATAAATTTACAGTCAACAAATAAAAATCAAAATAAGACTTGCAATATTCATCTGCTTCCTAGGTTCTTCATTATCCACTCCCATCCACATGAATCGTTTGTCAAAACGCATTCACTTTTTGCTATTTTTATTTATAGGATGCATCCTTATTGTATTTATATAATAAATCAATAAATATAATATTTCTGTCAAAAAAAATGCTTTTCATCTGCTTTTTTTCAACCATATATTTGTCCGTTATCCGACAATATTTCTATCTTTTATGAAAAAAAACAGAACTATTTTGTGAAGCATACATCACAATACAAATTGCAATGTATGCTTCGCAAAATAGTTCTGTTCAACATTCAATGTATTTCACGGCACAAAAATCGTTACACTATTTATACAATGAATAGCGAAAGTTTTTTACTTCACCTGAACAGTCATCCACTTATGACCGTTCCCTTTATAAAACTACTTTCACCTACCGGATGAAGTTGGTCTTCACCGCCGCCTCTCTCTCCGGCATTTTCAGTCCAGCTTCTCTTCCAGCTTGAATGGATTTCAACAGCCACGCCATGTTTAACCCCAAAGTGCGCATGGTCTGTAACCCCTCTAAATCCTGCTTTACTTCGTCAGGATTGTTGCCATGCACCATGTTCCAGTATTGCGAAGAAACGATAGGCATATTACTAATGGTAAAATATTTGTTGAGTTGTTCAAAGGTCGCCGTTGCTCCGCCGCGCCGACAGCTCATCACGGCGGCAGCCGGTTTATAGGCAAACAGGTTGCCGCGGCCATAGAAAGCTCTATCCATAAAGGATGTCAGCATCCCGGAAGCCGAAGCAAAATGTACCGGCGAACCGAATACAAAACCATCGGCCTGTTCGGCTTTGTCTAAAAATTCATTGACCGTGTCCGAGATTACGCAGCGCCCTGTTTTTAAACAAGCGCCGCAGGCCAAACAACCGGAGATCGGTTTTGTGCCAACCTGAAAAATTTCTGTTTCAATGCCCTCTTTTTCCAATGCTGCGGCCACTTCGCGCAACGCAGTATAGGTGCAGCCTTTGGCATGAGGACTGCCATTAACGAGTAGTACTTTCATCGAGTAAAAATCCCTCCTCTGTAATTTCGGCAATGCGGTGTTCATCTTCCATCACCATGTGTTCATAGATAATCTGATGGGCACATGCTTCATCATTATGCGCCAAAGCTTGTGCGTATTCCACCGCCTCTAATTTGTCACCGCGGTTGATAGCTTCCTCGCTGCCGTCTACAATGCCCAGCGACAGCATTTTTTTATAAGCAGGCTCCGGCAAACCGGTAAAGATGGTGCGCACACCTTGCAATGCCAGCGTATCTTTAATTTTCCCCAATGTAATGACACCGGTAATATCTACAACCTGAGCGTGGCTCAAATTGATCACCACAATATCGGCCCCTTTACATTTTACTTCTAAAGAGCTGATAATACTTTCCGATACCAGGAAGAACATTTCGCCCTGGATACTGAAAGACTTGATGCGTTTCTGATTATTGCTGCAGGACACCGGATATTCCTCTAAGTGACCATTGGCAACGCTGAATAGCATAGCCAGCGCAGATACCATTACGCCAATTGCAACTGCAAAGGTTAAGTCAACGGTAAAGGTCAGCACCGTAGTGATGGCGATAACCACAAATGCCTCTCTCGAAGCCCGAGCCAACCGATAGCTTTCTTTATATTCCACCATGCGGATAGCCGTACCCATCAGCACGCCGCCCAATACGGCTAACGGAATACCAGCAGCCAAATCACCAAATACAGCAATGAGCAAAATCAACATCAGTGCATGAATAATTCCCGACATCCGGCCACGGCCGCCAGCATTGACATTTACGACAGATCGGGCAATGGCGCCAGTCCCAATCAGAAATCCAAAACAAGCCGCTACCGTGTTGGCAATCCCCTGCCCGAGAATTTCTCTGTCGCTGTCATGCTTGGTGCCGGTCATTTCATCTACAACCAGCGCAGACAGCAACGATTCGATAGCCCCCAACAATGCCAGCGTTAAACCAGCCTGAATTAAATCCATCATATTCATGGCAAGGAAATTCGGTAACTGCAGCGTAGGCAAAACCAAATCAATTTTTCCCACTACAAATTCATCGGACATCGGCACCCACAACTTGGAAACAACCGTGCCAACAATTACGGTAATGATGGCATAAGGCAGCTTTTTGTTAATCATCGGCAGCACCAGCATCAACAAAATGGAGAGGCCGCATAAGAGCGGGCTCATATTAAAATATTTAAACTGACTGATAAAAATCAACACGCCAATCCCGTTGGTAAAACCCACCATAACCGGTTTGGGAATTAAGCGGATATATTTTCCCAGCTTTAACAGTCCCATCAGAATTTCAAAAATACCGGCTAAAATCATGGAAGCGACCAGGCCATCCAACCCGTATTTATTGGCCATGGATACCAGAACAACAGTCATAGCACCGGTCGGACCGGAAATCTGCGCTTTGGTGCCGCCGAACATGGACGCCAAAATCCCAGTACAGATAGCGCCGTATACCCCAGCAGCGGCCCCTGCACCTGATAACACCCCAAAGCTCAACGCCAACGGCAGCGCCACAAAGGCAACGGAAATCCCACCGATGATGTCACCCTTTAACGTGGATAAAATCTCTCTCTGAATAAACGATTTTACTTTCTCCAACAAATTTCTCTCCCTTTTTCTCTCATATGCAGTTGTTTGTATGTATCTAAAGCTGGCAAGAAAGCCAACAAGCATTTATTATACACCTGACTTTTCGCAAATACCAGTGGCTTTTTTGTTTTTATACAAGTTTCTTACATAAAATTTTCCCGTCGCAGCACAACTGCCCTATCCTTCTCCCTTCCACCATGATTTTTATTGCATAATCGGTAAAAACGCGTTATGCTTTCATTAGGAGGTGCTTTTCATGAGCAACGAAGAAAAAAAGGATTTCAACGCCATGCTGCATAAAGTTACCGATATGCCCAAAATACAAATTGTCACAGATGAAAAAACAATTCAAAAATATGGCGGAGAAAAAATGTTTTTTGCGCCGCCCTTGACCTACGATGCCTTGATGAAACAAATTCCATTTGGCAAACTTATTACCACAACAGAACTTCGCGCTTATTTGGCCAAACAAAACGGCGCTGATTTTACCGACCCTATGACCGCCGGCATTTTTATCTCCATTGCAGCCTGGGCCAGCGCCCAGCGCGAAGAGAACCTCACCTCCTACTGGCGCACATTGAAAACAGGCGGTGAGCTTAACGCCAAATATCCCGGCGGCATAGAAGCGCAAAAGGCCAAACTGGAAGCGGAAGGCCACACCATTGTGCAAAAGGGACGCAAAACGATTCGCTACTATGTAGAAAATTATGAAGCGGCCTTGTATGCGCTGACCGATTAAACAATATTGCATAGAATGACCCTATATTCAAGGAGGAACCCTTATGTATCAAATTGCTTTCACCAGTGTGCTGTTGGCGGCAACATTGGGATTACCGTTTCACTCCGCCCTGCCTGCTGATGTGCTGACAGAGCAAGTGGCTATGCAGGCTGTTTATGAATGTATCATGGAACAGCAAAGCGTTTCGCCTGTCACCGGCGTTTATGATGCAACCGCGCTGACTGCATTAGACAACACCAGCCACGGCTGGGGACAGGGGGTGCGTACCGATGACAAAAACCGTCCGCAAGGCGCCTTAGACGGCCAACAAGCATACGGACAATACAACGCCTGGTTCATTGCAGAAGACAGCCCTACCATTTATCTAACCATCGACGAAGGCTATGAAAACGGCTATACCTCGCAGATTTTAGATGTACTGAAAGAGAAAAAATGTCCTGCCGTATTCTTTGTCACGATGGATTATGTGAAACAAAATCCCGATTTAATCCGCCGCATGATTGACGAAGGCCATGTGGTAGGCAATCACAGCGTTACCCATCCAGCCAAAGGACTGCCCAGCCAGTCTATCGACACGCAGGCCGAAGAATTAATGGCGCTGCACCGCTACGTGCAGGAAACCTTCGATTACGATATGTATTTGTTCCGCTATCCGGCCGGCATTTACAGCGAACAATCGCTGGCCTTGGTACAGCAGCTTGGCTATCGCAGCGTTTTCTGGAGCTTCGCCTACCGGGATTGGGTAACAGACGACCAGCCCGAACCCACAGCCGCCTTGCAAAAGGTAACAGAACGGCTGCACCCCGGCGCAATTTATCTGCTGCACGCCGTTTCGGCCACCAACACCCAAATTATGGGCGATTTTATCGACGCCGCCAGACAACAGGGCTATGTGTTCGGTAAGATGACGCCATGATTGCCGTTATCAAAAATCAGTCAAACTGGTGAAATATGAAGAGATGGGCGTGAAAGAATACTGGATTGTGGATCCTAAGCTAAAAAGTATCACCACCTTCGATTTTGTCAACAGTACCGCCGAGGCATACGCAGAAGGCGATACCGCCCAATCTGCCGCGCATCCTGAAATAAAAATTGCCGTTGCGGATATTTTTTCATAATTTCTATCGTTTTTATTTGCTACCCATTGGATTTTTTCTTTTTGCTACTCTTTGAATTTTTTTGCTACACTTTGCGGTTTTATTTGCTACTCTTTGCGGTTTTATTTGCTACTCTTTGCGGTTTTATTTGCTACTCTTTGCCCTATCCCTCCGTGGCTTCGGACAGTTCCTCGCTTGTGCAGCTTTGCTGAACTGGCGTTCATCACGCTTTGCACAAGCTGCGTCACAGTCCGCGCCCCACCAGAAAGGCGTGGGGCGCAAGTCGGAATTTGGGCAAAGGTAGCGGGGAGTCTAAAACCATAGAAGGGTAGAGAGTGCTTTATCCCTTCTGTATTCTATCCGGCAGATACGATCGCACCGCTGGCCGTCAGGCCAGAATGGTTGGCGGAATTTGGGCGAAGGTGTCAAGTATTGTTTACACCTCGATTTT
>CABQBF010000032.1 GCA_902462325.1 uncultured Peptococcaceae bacterium | reverse complement strand
GCTGGTCTAAGGGTTTATAGGTATCCCTTGAACAACCTAAATACATTATACAAGGAGAGTTTGCAATGCCCTATTATCTGGATCTACAATCGCCGGTAGGCTGGTTGCGGGTGGTGGAAGCGCAGGCGGCAATTATGGAATTGCACATTATGAAAGAGCCTATGGCTGTGCCGGAACAATGGGAACAGCGGGAAACGCCGTTGCTGTTGGAGGCGAAACGGCAACTGAACGAATATTTCGACGGCCTGCGGGCCAGCTTTTCGCTGCCCTTAGCGCCTAGAGGCACGGCCTTTCAGCGGGCTGTGTGGGCCCAGTTAGAAGCGATTCCTTACGGAGAAACCCGCACCTATGGACAGATTGCGGCAGCTTTGGGCAAGCCAACAGCCAGCAGAGCAGTGGGCGGCGCCAATCACAATAATCCCATTGCCATCGTGATTCCCTGCCATCGGGTCATCGGCGCCAATGGCAAGCTGACCGGCTATGCAGGCGGTTTGGATATCAAAGAAAAGCTGCTGCGCTTAGAAGGGGTGCTGTAGCAATCTTCAACGAAGAAAGGAACATGCCATGGAGCGAAAATTTACCCAATCAATGCGGGGCAAAACAGTTTATTGGATACACCATGAGCAGGACAAACCCTGTATAGTATTTGTGCATGGACTCACTGCCAATCACCGCTTATTTGATGGGCAACTGGAATATTTTAAGCAGCGGTATACGGTTATCGTTTGGGATGTGCCGCTGCATGGATTTTCTGTGTGCTATCGGAATTTTACCTATGAAAATTGCGCGGAGGAACTGCGCTTATTGTTGGATTTGGAAGAAATCGAGCAGGCCGTGCTGGTAGGCCAGTCGCTGGGCGGCTATATTTGTCAGGAATTTGCCGCTAGGTATCCCAAACGGGTTTTGGCCTTTGTCGGTATCGGTGCCGCTCCTTTCGGTCATTGTTTTTATACAGGCAGTGATCGGTTTTGGCTGAAGCAGGTAGCGCCCTTATGCAGTTTATTTCCCAAGAAATTGCTGCAGGAAAGCATTGCCCGCGGCGCTACAGCGACGCCGCAGGGCTATGACAATATGCGCATGATGCTGACCACCTCCAGCAAGGAGCAGATTTGCCAGCAGATTGAAGCAGCTTACAAAGATGTCTTTACCAGACAACAGCCAGTGCAGTTCCAATGTCCGGCGCTTTTGCTGGATGGCGACAAAGACCGGATTGGCAAAGTGGCCTATTATAACCAGCTTTGGGCGCAGCACAGCGGCTATCCGTTACAGATTGTTGCCAATGCGGGCCATAACGCCAACGCCGACCAGCCCCAGCAGGTGAACCAATATATTGGCGCTTTTTTGCAAAGGCAAGGCATTTTGTAAGGCAGGAATTTTTTGCTGTTTACAGGAAATAAACAACATAACGTAGGGAGAGGAGCAAACAGGATGCAGGAAATACACGACTTTTTGAAAAAATGCGGAACTTATTATCTGGCAACAACAGAAGATGGTCAGCCCCATGTGCGGCCTTTTGGCACCATTCATTTATTTGAGGGGAAACTTTATATCCAAACAGGAAAAGTAAAAGAAGTATCGAAGCAGATATTAGCCAATCCGAAAGTAGAATTGTGCGGGATGCATGGCGGCAAATGGATTCGCGTGCAGGCTACGGCGGTGGAAGATGACCGGTTGGAAGCCCGTCAGAGCATGTTAGATGCCTATCCCAGCTTGCAAAAGCTGTATCAAGCCGATGATGGCAATACCCAGGTATTTTATTTAAAGGATGGCGCAGCAACCATTTCTTCGTTTACAGAAGAACCAAAAATCATTCATTTTTAAATGGTATCAAAAAACGCACGGCAGATCAATTGTTGCCGTGCGCTTTGCTGTGTTGTGAGCTTTGCGTAGTTTGTTGGTGCTGCCGCCTGCCATTGCCCAGCGCGATGATGGGAATGGTGGCCAAAATGAGCAGAAAACCGAGAAAATCCAGAGCAGTCAGCGGCACATGCAAAAACAGCACGGACAGAATCATGGAAGCGACAGGCTCCACCGATGACAAAATACTGCCGGTGATGCTGCCGACAATGGATACGCCGGCTTGATAGAAGCAAAAGGAACATACAGTGCCGAAGAAAATGACGACGCTCATATTCAAAAATAAGGTGCTGTTGACTACTACGTTGATATTCCAGGGACGAAAGAGCAGCAGCAGAGCGCCGCCGCCAATCAGCATGCCCCAGCCGATTACCACCAGCAAATCGAACTGCTGCATGAGCCGCTGGGGCTGCATGGTGTAAATGGCAAAGGCAGCGGCACTAATCAGCCCCCAGAGAAGGGCCTGCGGCGTAACCGCCAGCGACTGGGGATGCAGATGGGTGGCGCAGGTGAAAGCACCGGCGATGACCAGCAGTACGCACAGCGTTTCATAGAGATGGGGCAGCCGTTTTTCTTTGCAGACGGTGTAAACTAAAATCATGGCTGGAGACATGTAAGCCAGCACTGTAGCCAACGCCACGTTGGAATATTGAATGGAGCTGTAGTAGGCATATTGGCACAGCGCCGAGCCTAGCAGGCCAAACAGTAAAATATCAAACACGTTCTGTTTGTTTTGCCAAACCAGCCAAATATTTTGCCGCCGCAACAAAGAAAAGGCCAGCAAGATACAGCCGGCGGTGCTGAGCCGAATTGGCACCAGCCAGTTGGAGGTCATGCTGTTATGCTGAAATAGATATTGGCCGCAGGCGCCGCCTACCGCCCAGAAAATACCGCCGCTGATGGCCAGCACATAGCCGATGGCCAGCGATTTTTGTAAACCGTTCATGATAGATGTCCCCATTCAGAAAAACTTTTTTACGATAACAGCCACTTGGGCCGGTATTTTTGCTGATACCAGTCCACCAGCTTATAGGCTGTCCAGCCGCTGGCTATGCCTAAAATCAATCCTGCCAGCACATCGCTGGGAAAATGGACATAGAGATAGAGCCGGGAAAAAGCGATGACCACAGCCAAAATATAAGCGGCTGCGCCTTCCTTTTTATGATGCAGAAACAACGCAGTTGCTGCGGCAAAAGAGGCAAAAGTGTGCCCCGATGGAAAAGAGAAATCCTTTTGCGGCGGAACTAAGAGCGTCATATCGGGAAAATAGCTATAGGGCCGCATACGGGCCACCAGCGGTTTTAAGGTAAGATTGCCGATAAGCAGGCAGAAAAGTAAGGCCAATGCCATGGCGAGCCCTGCTTTGCGATACTTAGGAATGCAGAGCAGAAGCAGGGAAAGCACAATCCAGCCGATGCCGGCATTGCCGAAAGATGTAATGATTGGCAGGAACGTATCTAAAAATTCGTTATGGAGCTTGGCAATGGTATCTAAAATGACAAATTCAAAGTCCATAGAAGCACCTTCTTTCCAGAAAAACTGCCATTGTGCAGAAAATTTGCGCAAGAACTAGTCTATTATAGCAGGTTTGCCAGGAAATGAAAAGCCCTCCCGGACAAAGCGCCGGAAGGGCAATTTTTTATTTTTTCGATTTTTTCAAAAGGGCTGCGATTACCGTTCTGTGACGTTCATATTGTTGTTTTTCACCACAACGTCATGGGAGCCGCCTTCTACAATGCTGGTTGCCGATACTAAGGTCAGGCGGGCATTTTTCTGCAATTCGGGAATGGTGAGCGCGCCGCAGTTGCACATGGTGGAGCGCACTTTGGCCAATGTTACGCCTACGTTGTCTTTTAAGCTGCCGGCGTATGGCACATAGGAATCTACCCCTTCTTCAAAGGACAGCTTGCCTGCGCCGCCTAAATCGTAGCGCTGCCAGTTGCGGGCCCGGTTGGAGCCCTCGCCCCAGTATTCTTTCATGTAGTTGCCGTTAATAATGACTTTGTTGGTTGGGCTTTCTTCAAAGCGGGAGAAATACCGGCCCAGCATGACAAAATCTGCGCCCATAGCCAGCGCTAAGGTAATGTGATAATCGTGTACAATACCGCCGTCAGAGCAGATAGGAATGTAAATGCCAGTTGTCTGATAATATTCGTCGCGGGCTTTGGCTACTTCGATCACTGCGGTAGCCTGTCCACGGCCAATGCCTTTGGTTTCACGGGTAATGCAGATGGAGCCGCCGCCAATACCAACTTTGATAAAGTCTGCGCCAGCCTGTGCCAGGAACAGGAAGCCTTCTTTGTCTACCACATTGCCTGCGCCAATTTTTACGCGGTCGCCATATTTTTCCCGCACCCATTGGATGGTACGGCTCTGCCATTCGGAGAACCCTTCGGAGGAGTCGATGCACAGCACGTCGGCGCCAGCTTCTACCAGAGCAGGAATCCGTTCTTCATAGTCGCGGGTGTTCACGCCGGCACCTACCATGTAGCTCTTATTTTCGTCCAGCAATTCCAGCGGGTTTTCCTTACGGGAGTCATAGTCCTTACGGAACACGATATACAACAGATGCTGGTTGGCGTCAACCAGAGGCAGCGCGTTCAATTTGTGTTCCCAGATGATGTCGTTGGCTTCCTTCAGGGTGGTGGTTTCGCCGCCGCAGATTAACCGGTCAAAAGGCGTCATAAATTCGGATACTTTGGTATCTAAGGACATACGGCTTACCCGATAATCACGGCTGGTTACGATACCCAATAATTTTCCGTTGCCGGTACCGTCTTCGGTGACAGCCATGGTGGAGTGTCCGGTTTTTTCTTTTAAAGCCAACACATCGGCTAAGGTGTCGTTTGGTTTGATGTTGGAGTCACTGCTGACAAAGCCTGCTTTGTAATTTTTTACCCGGCTTACCATGGCTGCTTCGCTTTCGATGGACTGGGAGCCATAGATGAAGGACACGCCGCCTTCTTTCGCCAGCGCGATCGCCATGCGGTCGTCGGATACGGACTGCATGATGGCGGATACCATGGGAATGTTCATGGAAATTGCCGGTTCTTCCCCTTTTTTAAATTTTACCAGCGGTGTTTTCAGAGAAACACGGGAAGGAATACATTCAGAAGAAGAATACCCTGGAACTAACAGGTATTCGCCAAAGGTGTGGGATGGTTCGTTAAAATAATAAGCCACTGTCAAATCTCCTTTTCTTGTTATTTTTCGATTGATAATTAATATATTATATCGCTAAATATGGGGCGATGCAATGCAAAATTTGAATATTTTTCAGACATTCGGAAAATATTTTATTGGCCGGAAAGGGCGCGGGCCTTCTTAACAAGCCAAAGGACTCATTTGTTTTGCAGCTCCATAGCGCGCACCACCGGCAAAATGCCCTGGGAAATTAACGGATGGATTAATTGTACCAGCTTCTGCGGCGGCAACTGACAGTTTTGTTTATACCAAAGGGCCGTGGTGGAGAGCAGCGCCGACATGGTAAATTCGATAATATACTGAGATTCTTCCCGCTGGGGCAAATCCAGCGCCTGTGCCCATATCGGAGCAAGAGAGGCTTTCAATTTATCGGAAAAACGGGGATCGCCCTGTTCGCTTAATAGTAAGCTGAGTTCTTCGCCCCGGGTGCGGTACAATTCGGTAAAATTCTGCACAATCACTTCCAGCGAAGGGGAATTCAGATTGCGGAGGGCATAGTCCTGCACATACTCCAGCAGCTCTTGCTCCAGATAATCCAGTACGTCGTAGATATCCTGGAAATATTGATAAAAGGTGGCGCGGTTATAGCCGGCCAAATCGGTAATTTCATGAATGCGAATTTGTTCAATTGGTTTCTTCTGATACAGCGTCCAAAAGGCCTGCGCCAGATTTTCTCTGGTGATGGCGGTAGTTGATGATTGCTTCACAAAAACCCTCCTGCAATGATAGTCTTTGTCTTTATTTTATAATAAGTAGGATAGAATTGGAAGGGGCAGTTTGGCAAATTTTTGGACGGCAGGTGATTAGAAAACGCTGTTTCCGACGTACAGAACAGACTGTGAAAGAAACAGCAACGCAGAAAAAAGGACTGCTGCCCTTTAGCAACAGTCCTTTAGTGCGGAATAAGCGAACATTTAATTTGTTTCTGCCTGCTTTTTGCTGGCGATTTTCTGAATGGCTGCGGCGCAGATAACCAGCGCCAGACCGCCAATATCAGTTTGTAAACCGGGCACAATCAGCATCAAGCCGCCCACCAGCGAGATGATACGCACAATAGGATTCATCTTGGCGAACAGATAGCCTTCTGTGGCTGCGGCCACGCCGGTCATGCCAATCAAAGCGGTGATGGTAACCAGGATAATATCCAACGGTTCCGAGCCCAGCAGCAACAGGGAGGGGTTCAGCGCAAAGATATAGGGAATGATAAAGGCGGCAATGGCCAGTTTGGTGGCCTGTACCCCCGTTTTTAACGGATTGCTGCGGGCTATGGCCGAGCCTGCGTAGGCTGCCAGCGCTACTGGCGGCGTAATGTCGGCAACAATCCCAAAATAGAATACAAACATGTGGGCAGGCAATAAATCGACGCCCAACTGTAAAACGATTGGCGCTGTAATGGTTGCCATAATCACGTAGTTGGCGGTGGTGGGAACGCCCATGCCCAATACGATAGAAGCAATCATGGTGAAGAACAGAGCCAGCAAAATGTTGCCGCCCGATAAGGACAACAAACCATTTGCCAGTTTCAGACCGATACCGGTTAAGGTAACGGTACCAACAATCATACCAGCCACGGCACAGGCTACGCCAACGCCGATGATATTGCGGGTGCCGGCTTCCAGAGCCCCCAGGAAGGTATGAAAATTCATACGGGTTTCCTTGCGGAACATGCTGACAACGATGGCCAGCACAATGGCTACCAGGGCAGCGCGGGCTGGCGTATAGCCGGTCATCATCATGGTAACCAGCACTACCAATGGAATGAGCAGATACCAGTAGCCCAGCATCAATTTAAAGAAATTAGGAATTTCTTCTGCCGGCAAACCTTTTAAGCCGTACCGCTTGGCTTCTAAATGCACCATAATCATAATGCCGGTGAAATACAAAAACGCTGGAATGATAGCGGCAATGATAATGTTGGAGTAAGGAATGCCTGTCATTTCCGACATCAAGAAAGCGGCGGCGCCCATAATCGGCGGCATAATCTGTCCACCAGTGGAAGCAGCAGCTTCTACTGCAGCAGCAAATTCCGGCCGGTAGCCCATCTTTTTCATCATAGGAATGGTAAAGCTGCCGGAGCTTACAGTGTTAGCTACAGAGCTGCCGGTGATGGTGCCCTGTAAGGCGCTGGCGATAACGGCAACTTTAGCCGGACCGCCGGTGGCTTTCCCAGCCAAGCTGTTGGCAATGTCAATAAAGAACTGGCCGATGCCGGTGCGTTCCAGGAAAGCGCCGAATAGGATGAACAAAAAGATGAAGGTGGAACAAACGGCCAGCGGCGTACCGATAACGCCCTCTGTTGTAAAATATAAATGGGTTGCAATACGCTGCACGGTAAATCCACGGTGACTAAAGTAGCCGGGGATATAAGCGCCAAAATAAGCGTAGGCGATAAAGCAACTGACCACAATCAAAATAGGCAAACCTACCACACGGCGGCAGGCTTCCATCAGCAACAGAATGGCGATAATGGCAATGGCTACGTCCGTTTGTGTGTAAGAGCCAGCCTGACTGACTAATTGTTTGTAATTCAGCGCCATATATAAGAACGAGGCGGAACTGGCCACCGCCAGCAACAAATCGTACCAAGGAACTTTGTTGGTGTTTTTCGGCGCATTTTTTCTGGCTGGATAGAGCAGATAGGCCAAAAATAAAATACAGGCGATAAATACAGAACGATGCACCTGGGCATTTAAACGGATAAAAGTATTGATGGATACCGCAAAAAGGGTAAACGCGATAAGCAACCCTTTGATTAGTAACGCCTTATTGCCGGAAAAAATACGGGTGGCCGATTCTCGGTCATACTTGGCCATAATTTCGTTGACTTCTTCGGCGGAGATATGTTCCAAATCTTCTTCAGGCTCGGGACTCTGTACAGTTTCAGGTTCCTCGCTGTGAAGACCTTTTTCTTTGATTTCTTCCATAAGAAGACTCCTTTCTGTGAGATTATTTTAGTTGTACAGTGAACCGGACACTGGTTAAAGAAGGTGCCAATTCTTTCATGTGCCAGGTTTGCTGTCCAATATGTATAAGCATATCGCTGACAGTACCCACCTTGTAAACTAAAGAAGGTAGTTCATAATGCATATTTTCAATGACCATATAGCCGTCTTCATAGCGCAGCGTTTGACCAGGCGCCAGTTCTGTAGCCACACCGGCTCCAAAAGAGCGATAGCGGGCTTTAAACAAGTATAACTGGCCGTCCTCCAGGCGATAATATTCTTCCACATTGGTTTTGTTGACCGAATGGATGTAGGATACAGAAAATACGCCGTCAGCTTCTAAGGGCGCTTCAAAATAGAGTTCATTGGTGTCTGCATTGGTCATGACCAGCCGTTGTACCGGAGCTGTAAACAAAGGTTTACAGGAAAGAATGGTCATTGCTAAAATAACCGCAACCACAAAAACTGTGGTTGCGGCATAGTTTTTATCAACCTTGGTTTTCATTTTCCTGTATGGAAATTGCTGAATCTTTATTCAGCAGATACGCCTTTTTCTTCAAAATATTTAGCAGCACCTGGGTGTAACGGTACGGATACACCTTCTACAGCGCCTTCCAAGCTCATTTCATTCCCTTTTGCATGGGCAGCGGCAACAGCGTCCAGATTTTCAAACAGACCTTTGGTCAGGTTGTAAACCAATTCTTCGTCCAAATCAGCTTTTACAATGATGGTAGCTTTTACAGCAACGGTCTGGGTGTCTTCGTCAGCGCCATAAACATCGGCAGCGATGGTATATGGGGTGTAATAGCTGTACTGGTCGCACAGAGCGTCGATGGTAGCTTGATCCAAAGACAATACTTTAATGTCATTGGTGGTAGCCAGTTCGGTAACGGCGGTGGTTGGAGCGCCGGCTGTGATGAAAGCGGCTACGATAGCTTTATCCTTAATTGCACTTGCGGATTCAGCAAAGTCCAGATTCTGTACTTTAATATCATCGGTGCTCAGACCAGCGGCAGCCAAAATCTGTTTGGCGTTGGATTCTACACCGCTGCCGAATGCGCCGATGGATACGGATTTGCCTTTTAAGTCGGCAACGGTTTCGATACCGGCGTTGGCGTCAACAACCAACTGGCAAACTTCTGGATAAACAGTGCCTAAGGTTAAAAAGCCTTCATTTGGAGCTGCGTTGGAGAAGCCTTCTGTAGCAGTGTTGGCATAGTACATAACGTCATTTTGCACGATTGCGATTTCAGCATCGCCCTGGTTTACTAGGTTCAGGTTTTCTGCGGAAGCGCCGGTAGCCTGTACGTTTACGCTAACACCTTCCACATTGTTTTCCCATACCTGTGCGATAGCGCCGGCTACAGGATAGTAGGTACCGGAGGTACCGCCGGAAGCAAATACCAGGTTTGTGGCAGCAGTACTCTGCTGTGCATCATTGCCAGCATCCTTGTTGGCGTCCCCGCCGCCGCAGCCGGTGAGGCACAGTGCCAGCATCATCAGCACAGTGATGGCAGCAACTGCTTTTTTGTTCATTTTCATCATAAATACATGTCTCCCTTCAATATTTGATAAAACTATAATCTAATCATAACAAATAAATAAAATTGTGTAAATATAATTATTTTACGTATAAATTGGAGTTATTAATATAATTGTTATATCTTAGTTGTTTCTTGAACTAAGTATATACTTCGACTTTATTTGCTACACTTCGCCTATCCCTCCGTGTACCCGACTAGAAAAACGTCGGGCATCGGACATCGCTTTGTCTGTGCAGCTTTGCCGGACTAGCTACGCTGTCCGTCACGCTTTGCACAGCCTACAGCGCTATCCGCCCCAAGTCGGAATTTTGGCGAAGGTAGCGGGGTGGCGAAACCCATAAAAGGGCAGAGAGTGCTTTATTCCCTGTTGCATTCTGCCCGGCAGACACGTTGTAGGGGATGCTGCTACTAGCGCGTTTGAAGCACGTTTTTTGTGCGAATGCGCTGGAGGCATTCCGCTGGCCACAGGCCAGATTGTTTATCGGAATTTGAGCGAAGATACGCGGAATGCATTTAAAACACAGCCATGAAGAGAGTGCACAAAACCAAAGGGTATTCTAAAGACAGATACCGCCTTATTATACCGAACGAATATGAAACATCTACCTAAGAATAAAACCGAACAAAAGATTCTGCATTCCATTCAGAATAACGGGAACGGGCAATCTCTACTGTTCTATGGATTTGACATCTCTGCTGTTTTTATTTACAGCCTGATACAGGGCACTCGCTACCGACCGATGGGTTTCAACTTCCCGCTACCTTCGCCATAATTCCGACTTGGGATGGACTGTGACGCAGCTTGTGCAAAGCGTGATGAACGTTAGTTCAGCAAAGCTGCACAAGCAAGGAACTGTCCAGAGCCACGGAGGGATAGGCGAAGGGTAGCAAATAAAAAATGGATAGGCAAAGGATAGCAAAAAAATCGAAGGGTAGCAAACAAAAACGATGTGGTAGCAAATAAAAAAGAAAAGATTGCTTTTACAAAGCAATTACGCTAATATTACATAGGTAGAAGTATCCAAAATGTAAATACCATGCGGCGTTTTCGGGCGCTGCGGAAAAGAGGAGCGAGTATTGTGTCTGGAAAATCCTTTGTGAAAGGTGCGGTGGTGCTCAGCGTAGCCGGAATTCTGGCCAAATGTCTGGGCGCGTTGTACCGCATTCCCTTTGCCCGTATTGCCAGCGATGAGTGCGGCGCAATTTACAGTCTGGTCTATCCGGTGTACAACCTGTTGCTGGCGCTGTCCACAGCGGGGATTCCGCTGGCCATTTCCAAACTGGTGGCGGAATATGAGGAGCAGGGCAAATCGGGCATGAGTATGCGGATTTTAAAGCTTTCTTTGCTGCTGCTGTCGGTTGTGGGAATTTGTGTGGCCGGGTTTATTTTTATCAACGCCGATTGGCTGGCGGTTCATGTGCTGCATGAGGAACGCACGGCTTTGAGCTTGCGGGCCATTGCGCCGGCAATGATTTTCACCTGTATGCAGGCGGTGTTTCGCGGCTATTTCCAGGGGTTGCAGCAGATGGTGCCGACTGCGCTGTCCCAAATTACCGAGCAGTTTGTGCGGGTGGGCGTGATTATTGCCGCGCTGTTTGTACTGCTGCCTTACGGCGATACGGTGGTGGCTGCCGGCGCCAGCTCTGGCGCTTCGGTGGGAAGCTGCGTTGCGTTCTTGCTGATTTTAACTGTTTTTTTGTTTTACCGGCGCAAACATGGCATAAAGCGGCAGAGCGCAGAAGAAGACGCCATTGGCAATTGCCAAATTCTCGGCAAGGTTTTGGCCTTAGCCATTCCCATTTCTATTGGCAGTTTGGTGTTGCCCATTATGCAAAGTATCGATTCGGTTTTGCTGCTGCCGCGGTTGATGGCCAGCGGTTTGACCAAAGACGCCGCCTTGATTGAGGTCAATTATTTGTCCACTTGCGTGCAGCCCATTATCAATTTGCCCTTTATGCTGACCACTGCCATTGCTGCCAGTCTGGTGCCCAATATTTCTGAGGCCTTGGCCATGGGGCAAAAAGAAAATGTGACGGTTAATTTTTCCAACGCTATGCAATTGGCCGTTTTGATTGTATTGCCAGCCACTGTAGGCTTGATGACTTTAGCCCGGCCCATTATGGCATTGTTGTACGATAAGCCGGGGGCTGGAGTGGCCATGCTGTGGTCGGCGGCTGTTGTGCTGGTGGTAGGCTTGTATCAAATCAGCGCCGGTACGCTGCAGGGTATGGGCAAGGCTATGGTGCCTATGTACAGCTTGTTGTTGGGCGCGGCCATTAAAATTGTTATCACCTATACCTGTACCGCCATGCCTGCAATGGGCGTTCGCGGCGCGGCCTTGGGCAGCGTGGTTGGGTTTGCGGTAGCGGCGGCCAACAATATTTTTCAGGTATCCCGCCGTATTGGCTGGAGTTGGCTCAGCCTGCGCTACCATATTATAAAGCCTGTCATCAGTGTAGCAGCGATGGCTGTTTTGGTATTGGGCAGTTATTATGGGCTGTTTGCACTGTTGGGCAGCAATGGACTGGCTACGCTGGTTTCTATCGTGATTGGCGGCTGCGCTTATTTTGTGGTGCTGCTGGCCATTGGCGGCGTCAGTCTGGAAATTATTCGCAAACTGCCGAAAGTGGGGAATAAACTGGCAGCGTTGTTGTTAAAACTAAAGTTAGTGAGGGAGTAAAATGGACGATACAGTGAAACCTTTAACCGACGTGATGAATACACTGTTAGGAGACCATGGCTGTCCGTGGGACAAAGGGCAAACCCATGAATCTTTGCGGAAAAATTTGCTGGAGGAAGCCCATGAGGTCATTGAAGCTATCGACAGTCACGATATGGACCATCTCAAAGAGGAGTTGGGCGACGTGCTGCTGCAGGTGGTATTTCATGCCAAATTGGCTGAACAGGAGGGCGCTTTTAATTTGCAGGATGTGGTGGAGGCTATCACAGCGAAGATGATTCGCCGCCATCCCCATATTTTTGCCGATGTGAAAGCCGATGATGCGGAAACGGTGCTGACCAACTGGGAAGAGATTAAAAAGCAGGAAAAGGCCGGACAGCCCGAAGCGCAGAGCATTATGAGCAAGCTGCCGCCCACGCTGCCAGCGCTGATGAAAGCGGAAAAGGTGCAGCAGAAAGCCCATCGGGTAGGCTTCGATTGGGACAGCATAGAAGGGCCTAAGGCCAAAATCGGTGAAGAACTGGCAGAAATCGACGCCGCGTTGGCCGGTGACGGCGACGTGGAGGAAGAAATTGGCGATTTGCTGTTTTCAGCGGTGAATTTGGCCCGCTTTGCCAAAGTAGACCCGGAGCAGGCGCTGAACCGTTCTGTTCAGAAGTTTGTCGACAGATTTCGCGCCATGGAAGCAAAAATAATGCTAGACAAAAAGGAATTTGCCCAGTATACTGTAGAAGAATTAGATGTCTTGAGGGAAGCTTGTAAGGCTGAAAAGGAAAAAAATCTTTAAAAATGGCTGTTTTTCTAAAGTTTTCTGCATTGGGGGCTTTTGTTTCTGCGAAAAATATGATAAGATGTCTGTAGCAGATTTGCTCGCAGTGTGAAAGGAATAAATTTTAAGGAGTTTTAGGAGGGATTTTCAGTGAATAAAACTGAATTAGTGGCAAGCGTTGCCGAAAAAGCCGGATTAACCAAAAAAGATTCTGAAAAGGCGGTAAATGCAGTATTAGCAACCATAACCGAAAGTCTGCAGAAAGGTGACAAAGTGCAGTTGGTTGGCTTTGGTACCTTTGAAGTGAGAGAACGGAAAGCTCGCAAAGCAAAAAATCCACAGACCAAGGAAGATATCGTAATTCCAGAAACCAAAGTACCTGCTTTCAAAGCTGGGAAAGGTTTGAAAGACGTTGTCGCAAAGAAAAACTAATTACCGGTCGCGGTAATGATGAGGGCTGTTGCAGTAAGGGTTTCGCGTTATTTGATGAAAATTCTTACTGCCGCAGCTTTTTTTATTCCGCCGACCGGCTGCGGTATGTTGCAGTAGAGCAGTATACAAGAGCAGTATATAGAAGAAAGGCGGTGAACTCCATGCGGTTAGATAAATATTTAAAGGTGTCCCGTATTATCAAACGGCGGACCGTGGCCAAAGATGTCTGCGATGGCGGCAAGGTAAAAATCAATGGCAAGGTGGCTAAAGCCGGCGCTGATGTGAAACCGGGCGATATTTTGGAAATCGGGTTCGGCGAGCGAAAGGTGCGGGCCGAAATTTTAGAAGTGCGGGATAATGTGCGGGCCGACGACGCCAAAAATTTGTATCGGTTATTAGAAGGCCAGGAAATTGATTAAAATATCCTCTTTTGTGGAATACTTTCTGCAAAGGAGGTTTTTTTATGAGACCGTTACAAAAAACAAAGATACTGCTGGTGTTATTGTTATTGCTTTGTCTGTTAGGAAGCCTGACAGGCTGCAGCAAGGAAAAACGGACCGAACCGGAAGCCAGTGGAAATCAGTGGCCAGGAGACGATACGACCATTACCCTTTATCAGCACGAAACAGGAAAGACCGTCGAGATTTCTCTGCGGGAATATTTATACGGTGTGGTAGCCGGGGAAATGGATGTAAACTGGCCGGTAGAAGCGCTGGCGGCACAGGCCATGATGGCCCGTACCTTTACGCTGGAAAAAATGGAGGACGGCGGTGTACCGGAGCGGGGCACCGCCGCCTCTACCGATATCAACGAATTTCAGGCTTACAATGCAGAAAAAATCAATGACCATGTGAAACAGGCTGTGGACGAAACGGCCAATCAGGTTATCACTTATCAGGGCCAGCTGATCAAAGCCTGGTTTTTTGCCGACGGCGGCGGCCGCACCGCAGCGTCAGCCTTAGAAGGGCTGTCCTATGACAAAGAAGAAACGCCCTACATTCAAAGCGTAGAAGATCCTGGCGCGGCTTTGCCCGACAATCCCAATACCAGTTGGGAAACCTATTTTTCCATGGCCGAGCTGGCCGACGCTGTAGAACAGGTGACGGGAACCCGCCGGGATTCTTTCCGCAAGGTCACCATTGCCGAGCAAGGAAAATCCGGTAGAGTTATGAAATATCAATTTGACGATTTGACCGTGGGCGCTGCAGCATTGCGGCTGGCATTGGGCGGCGAGACCATGAAGTCCAATCTGGTAGAAGAAATCGACATCCGCGACGGTCAACTGATGGTGAAAGGCAGAGGCTATGGTCATGGCGTAGGTATGAGCCAATGGGGCGCTCGGGCTTTGGCCGAGCAGGGAAAAAGCGCCGCAGAGATTGTGCAGTATTTTTTCAAAGACGTTGAAATTGAGCAAGCGGGGCAGTCCGCATGAACTGGTTTCGAGTGATTCTCTATCTGTATTGTTACATCTGTGAACTGGAACGACAGTGATCAGAAGCCTATCTTTGCAAGAATTGAGGTGTAAACATCGTTTTACACCTCTATTTTTTTTGCGCATTTCAGGCATCAAGAAGCGTTGACACTTCGATTTTCCGCACTGCTTCCACCGTTCTGCTGAAGGGTGTCAAGTTTTGTTTACACTGCAGCAGGAAAATCTATTTGCATGATATTTTGCTACCGTATCGGTTTTATTTTGTACCCTTCGATTTTGTTTGCTACCCTTCGCCCGTTCCTCCGTAATTTGCACACTTCCTTGTCTGTCCGTCTTTGTCAAACTACGTTTGCCACGACTTGGACAGACTGCGGAATTGTGCATCTTAAGTCGGAATTTTGGCGAAGGTAGCGGGATGCCAAACCCCATAGGACGGCAGCGAGCACTTTGTGTCCCTTTTGTATGCTCTACAGCAGGCACGTTGTAGGGGCGCTGGCCGCCAGGCCAGATGGACAGTCGGAATTTTGGCGAAGGCAGCGGAGGGATAAACGAGAGATTACACCGGCCATTTTCTGCCGAAGGAAGGGTGTCAAGAATCGTTGACACGTAAGCGTTTGCCGTTGTTTCTGTAAAAATGACAGGCTCCGGTTTTTGTATCGCTTTTGTGTGCTGTCCAAGTGTCAAGAAGCGTTGATACCTCGATTTTCCGCACTGCTTCCACCGTTCCGCTAAAGGTGTCAAGTTTTGTTTACACCCTGCCTTTTTTCTGCTTTATTCCACAAATGCTTATATAAATATTAAAACATAGATAAAAACATAAAACATAAATAAAACATAAAAACATGAAAAACACAGAAAACATAAAAAACATGGAGAACATAAAAAAACGCTGCGCAAAAAGAGAAAACGAAAAAAATTTAAAAACTTGGTTGTTTGCACAAAACTTGGTTGTTTGAGTGCAAACAACCAAGAAGTGCCTCAAACAACCATGTTTTTCATCAAACAACCAAGTTTTGAGAAACAGGAGGGTCTGTGTTATGATAAGGGCGAAGAAAACGCAGCGAAGCAAGCGAAACGTCAGGAGGGAGTTCCATGTTAGCCTACATAGACCGGTTTCAACAATACGCAGTCAAACACAATTTATCGGCGGCAGCGATTTTGCTGTGGCAGACCTTATATTTGCATATGGCTCGGAACAATCAATTTGAGCGGTTCCAGCAGGATACGGCGGCACTGATGCAGATGCTGCAGATCACCCGTCAGGGTCTGATCGGCGTGCGCAAAAGTCTGGAGCGAGTGGGCCTGCTGGCGGTGGAGCGGGATGAGAACCAGAAGCTGTGGTATACGCTGCAGCTGGAGGGACAGGCATTGCAGCCTGTGACACAAGCAGCAGAGCAGACCGAGGAAGAAACGGTCAATAAGGGAGCCGAACAGACTGTAGATGCATTGCTGACGCATCCATCTGACGCCGCTTGTGAGCAGGATAAATATGCCTTTATGGGAACCGACCATCGGCAAGCAGGGCGGGAGGATGGCGCAGCTGCCTTGGGCTCCGTCCATGATGAAGCAACCAATCGCCTGACTGTCCCCCCTATGCAGTCGGCGGCACAGGAAGCCATGCTTGCGGTGAGCAGTCATGGCCCTGCTGCAGCCGCGTTGCAGGCGGAAAACGGGAGAGAAGACAGCGCGGCCTTTGCTGATTTCCTTCTCGTTGAAGGAGGGAGTTTCGTTCAATCGATGGCTTTTTCCAATCAGCCTGCTCCGACCGGCGATATCGTTATGGGCCGAGCCTATCAGACCTATATCAAGGCCTTTTGCAGCCACTATGACGACAGCGGCCTGCAGAGCAGCCTGACCGGCTGGATGCAGCAGCGGGAGCAAAACGGCTGGACGCTGACTTTGTGGGGCCTGGAGGAATTGCTGAAAAAGCTGGTGCAGCTGGCGGAAGGCCGGGCAGAGACCATGGCGGAGATTGTCCGACAGTCCGTCAAGCGCCGGTGGAAGGGCTTTCACGCCTTAAAGGTGCAGAGCCGTTCCTGTGGAGAGAAGCTGCTGCGGCTGGAAGAAAAAGAGCGGCGGGCCTATGAAAAAGCCCATCCCAAGCAGCCCGCTATGGTGCGAAAATTGTTTGGCATGGGGGAGGCCAGCGACGAGGATTTGAGCTTTCTGGAGGAGTAATGCAGCGGCTTCCAAAGCCTGATACCGGAAGGAAGAGGCTTTACCTGCAGCTCAGTATAACGGCACTGGCCTGACGGCCAGCGGACAGCTGTGGGCAGCGTACCTTACAAGGTATCTGCCGGATAGAACACAGAAGGGCCGAGGCGCTTTTTGCCACTTTATGGGGGGAGCATATCCCTTGCTAACGTTGCTCAAATTTACTGGCCTGACGGCCAGCGGGCCGTTGAGGGCAACGGCCCCTACAGGGTATCTGCCGGATAGAATATAGAAGGGCTGAGGCGCTTTTGCCACTTTATGGGGGCGCATATCCCTCGCTAACGTTGCTCAAATTTACTGGCCTGACGGCCAGCGGTACGCCGTGGGCGGCGTACCCTACAAGGTATCTGCCGGATAGAACACAGAAGAAAACAGGACACTTTCTGCCCTTCTATGGGGTTTAGCATCCCGCTACCTTCGCCAAAATTCCGACTTAAGATGCACACTTCCGCAGTCTGTCCAAGTCGTGGCAAACGTAGTTTGACAAAGACGGACAGACAAGGAAGTGTGCAGATTACGGAGGAACGGGCGAAGGGTAGCAAACAAAACCGAAGCGGCAGCAAAAAAATCGAAGCGGTAGCAAAAAATCAATGGACAGCAAATAAAACCGAAACTCAGGCCGATTCCTTCTGCGCAGCCAAGGCTTGCACTTCTGCAACGGTGAGATCCGTATATAGGGCAATCTTTTCTAATGGCAGAGAATCATCTTCCAGCATACGCAAAGCGGTTTCTTTGCTGTAATCGTCTATCACTTCTAAAGCAAATTCTTCAAAAACACTGGACATGGCGTTCACTCCTTCCTCGGTTTGTTTAAAATGCCGCACATTGTCGGCCAATAAGGGATAATACATTTGCGCCGGGTCGGGACAGGTCAAATCATGCATGAGCCATCCTAAGGGCGTATCGTCCTGAAACCGGGCGCTGGCGTAAATAATGTGGGAGCCGTCGCCGAAGGATTGTCCCGTTTCGGTGATGACGCGCTCCACATGGCAGATGGGCAAGCCCTGGCGCAGCGGGTCTTTCTCGGTGAGAAAGATGACGTAAGAGTCGCGCAATGTATGATATTGCTCACCGGGCATGGGCATTGCTGCGTCTAAAATGCTGCTGTTGTAACGGGCCCGTTTGACATGGGCGCCGCTGTCTGTGCGCTGGATTTCGATATTATATTGCTTGCCGGACGCGTCGACGGCCAGAATGTCAAAGCAGACGGAGCGGCCCTGCAGATTTTGCATAAAGTGTTGGCTGAAACATTCCTGCACCTGTAAATCTGGCATTTCCAGCATAATGCGCAGAATGAATTGCACCAGCAGCGGATTTTGTTCAAAGCATTTGCAGAGAAAGGCGTCGTCGAATAAACAACAGCGACGCAGCCATTTTTGCAGATCGCGACGGCGTGAAGACAGGGATTGCGGCTTGGTTTGTGGCATAGTTCACCAACTTTCTGTTTTAGGATAGGTGACAAGAAAATTGGTACGAATAGAGTGGAATTGTTAATTCTTTTGTATCTATGATAACACAATAGGAACCATAGGGCAAGTACAAATTGTAAAAATTATACAAAAAATAAAGTCTCTATTTGAAAGCTGCTTGCAGAGCGAAGGGGCGCAAAAAGAATCATGCGCAAATGGCTTGATGCTGGCAGAAAATTTTTTGTATTCCCTTTTCTGGTATGAAAACAGAAAAGTAGGCATATCGCTTTGTTGTATGAAATACCAAAATTCGCGTGTTTATAGAAAACAGTATAAGAATATTGTAAAAGCTGTAAAGTGTTTGTTTTCTTTTGGTAGATGATTTCTCTATAAAATCGTGTTATACTGTAGAAAAGATTTTGAGAAAAAAGCGGGGAAAGATACTATGCAGATTAGACAGTTAAAATATGTACGTTCTATTGCGGAAAATCGTTCCATTACCCAAGCTGCGCAGAAGCTGTTTATTTCGCAGCAAGCATTGAGTGAAACGCTGAAATTGTTAGAACAGGAGTTAGGTTTCCAAATTTTTCAGCGCTCTAATAAAGGGGTTGTACCTACTGCTGCAGGAGAAAAGTTTTTGCAGGACTTAGAGCAAATTTTGCCTGTGATAGATAGTTGGAAGCAGTTAGCGGAAAATGTGCAGCAGAGGGAAAGATTAAAAGTGCTGGTGCAATATTTACTCAGCGATTTGCTAGTGAATGAGACGCTGGGAGAACGACTGCGTAACGTTACCCGTGTAGATATTGAATGGGAAACCGATAATGCAAAGCAAGTGATAGATTTGGTAGAGCAAAAAAGATTTCATATCGGTTTGTTGCATTTATTTCAGAATAGTGAGATTTGGTCGCGGTTGGAGCAGCGAAAGAATTGTTCCGAGTTGGTGATAAAAAAGCTCATGGATAGTCGTATGGCCATCGCTTTACGGGCAGAAGATGCTTTGGCTTGCAAATCTGTTCTTACTTTGACCGATTTGCAGGAAAGAGCAATGGTGCAGAATCGGGCTTTTGGTGAAAAGTCTGACATTATGCAGCAACTAGTTCGCGGTATTGGAATCGAGAAATATTTTTTACCACAGTCGGTGAATGTACTGGAATATGTTTTGAAGCATGAAAATACGATATCCTATTTGCCAGAATTTATTTTAAAAAGTAATATTCATGTGCAGAATGGCAAACTTGTTGTGCGTTATCTGGAAGATGATCTGGCGTGCGGATTCTATGTTATATATTATAAGACAAATGTGAGTCAAGCTTTGGTGACAGAGCTGGAAGCTTATTTTTTACGGTGACGGGGACTATTGCAAAAAAGCGGTATGGAGCTTTTTGCAATAGTCTTTTTTACTACAAGGATATCCTTGTACATAGGACAATAATCTCCTGTTTTTCACAACGTTATAACTTATATATAATGTAAATATAGGAATTATAATTACGATAAACAGGAGGTAAGAAGTATGGGAATTCCAAGTGTATTTCCGACAGGAACAACGATTTATAATCCAGAAAAATGCTGGAATGGTTACACGTTAATGCCGATTAAAAAGGTCGGAGCAGTATTGATTGACATGAACGGCAATGTAGTAAAGGTGTGGAAAGATTTTCAGGGGTTTCCCAATAAACTGCTGCCGGGCGGTTATTGTATGGGCAGCTTGGGTGTACGTGATGGGGCGTTCTCTTATCAGGATCAGACCGATGTGGCTCAAATTGATTGGGATGGCGGAAGTTTGACCGCAAAGAGTATGTTGCAGATGAAGGCCATGAACCACGATGGATGGCCCGTCAGCACCATGATTATCAACGGGAGGGCAATCCGGTGGGGTATTATGTGCCGGGCATGGAATGCAAGACCGACAGCGGCAACACCTTGATCTTGTGCCACAGCGATGTGTACAACAAACGCATCTCCGATAAACGGCTGCTGGATGATACCATTCTGGAAGTGGACTGGGAAGGCAACATTGTCTGGGAATGGACGGTGAACAAGCATTTTAACGAGCTGGGCTTTTCCGAAGCAGCCAAAAACGTGCTGTTCCGCAATCCAAATATCCATCACACCCAGAACGGCGAAATGTGCGACTGGATGCACATCAACTCCATGAGCGTACTGGGGCCAAACAAATGGTATGACGCCGGCGATGAACGGTTCCATCCCGATAATATCATCTGGGACGCCCGTGAATCCAATATTATGGCCATTATCAGCAAACAGACCGGTAAAATCGTATGGCAGATCGGGCCGGACTTTACCGTAAGCAAAGAGCTGCGCCGCATTGGTCAGATCATCGGGCAGCATCATTGCCACATGATTCCCAAAGGACTGCCGGGCGAAGGCAATATTTTGATCTTTGATAACGGCGGCTGGGCCGGGTAT
>CABQBF010000031.1 GCA_902462325.1 uncultured Peptococcaceae bacterium | reverse complement strand
CGCTTGCTTTGCCTCATAACCAAAAAGACGTTAAATACAAAAACAGCTCCCATCCCCGAAAGGACGAGAACTGCAATTCCCGCGTTACCACCTTTTTTCGTCAGCAAGCTGCCAACCTCATCCGATATCAGCTTGATATCGCAGCAATATAACGGATGCCATCCGGCGCAGCCTACCAGCCTGCATTCTGCCTTCGGTGCGCAGCTCCGAGACGTATTCACACACAGCCTGTCCTGGCCCTTTCAGCAACCGGTTCCTCTCTGTCGGCAGTTCTGTCTGCTACTGGTTCTCTTCCTTGCTTTTCCAATCCATTTATCTTGTCTGATGATAGTATAGCCAACGAACCGTTTCTTGTCAAACAAAATTTATCAAAAATCTAACACATCAAAAATGCAGCCTGCAATAATTCCTCCACGCCTTTGCCCTGCGTAGCGCAGGCTTCAATCAATACCGCATCAGGGTTGATAGCCCGCACATCCCGCCAAAACTGCTGCACATCAAAATTCAAATAAGGCAGCAGATCAATTTTATTTAATACCACCACGTCAGCAGTCTGAAACATTAACGGATATTTGACCGGCTTATCATTACCTTCTGTAGCGCTGACCAGAGCTACCCGCACATCTTCCCCAATTTTAAATTCTGCAGTACAGACAAGATTGCCAATGTTATCAATCAGCAAATAATTTACACCCGTTAAATCCATCTGCTCCACAGCCTGCGCAATCATAGCCGCCTCCAAATGGCAGGCGCCTTTTGTGTTTAATTGCAAGGCCTGTACACCTAAACTGGCAATGCGCTGTGCATCGGTATCGGTGTAAAGATCCCCTTCGATAACAGCTACCTGTTCTTTCGGCAGCCGCTGCAAAATTTGTTCCAGCATCGTAGTTTTGCCAGAACCAGGCGTTCCTAGCAGATTGATAATTCGAATTCCCTGCTGATGCAGCTTTTGCTGTAACTGCGCCGCCAATTCATCATTGCGCTCATAAATCCCTGTTTGCACCTCTATCAGTTTCATATCAAACACCTCTCTCTATCATGTAAAATTTAGATAAACAAAAACAACACTCTCAGCAGACTTCACCTAAACAATTATCGCAAAGAGGCGGACAATTTTTGTTTTCGCCAATCACTCACCTTCAATGGATTTCACCAGCGCCTCCCGGCCTCCGGTTATCTGCCTGCTCACCGCTCCACAAGTGGGGCAAACCCGTCCGGTAAAGGTAATCTCATATTCCTGTTGGCACTGGCTGCACCAAGCTTTAGCCGACATCCATTCTATCTCCAATGTTGCCTCCTGCGCCACAGTGCCTCGACTGAGGATGTCAAAGGCAACTTGCAAAAGATCGGGTTGGATACAGGAAAACGTCCCAATTTGCAGCGTGATAGCAGTTACCTTCTGTACATCGCCAGCATCAGCGGCTTGCTGTACAATTTCTAAAATTTCATTGGCTACGCTGGCTTCATGCATGGCTAGACCCCACAAAATTATGGTTACGGGCTTTATGCTTTGGCAGCGTCGGGATATAGACGTCCCGTTCCTCTGCCGCCAAAGCACGCACGCCTCTGCCACACTTATCCACACATTGCCCGCATCCTATGCACAACTCATCCTTCAGCCATACTTGACCTTGCGCTTTGTCAAATCCGGTCGCCAACGTCGGACAAAATCGCTCACAGACATCACAGCCATTGCACAGCTCCGGTGCAACCAGCACAGCCTTATAATGGGCCCGCACCGCAATATTGGACAAACCGCCGGCATTGTAGCTGCCAAAAAGGCAACAGCAATCCCAACAGCAGTTGCAAATGCCAATTTCCGGTTGGGTGGTATCCAAACCATAATGAAACACCGTATGGACAGCGCCTTTGCGTTGACATTCCTGCACTAACGCCTGGGCCTCTTCTAACGTGATAAAACGGCCGATGCCATAATCCACCATCTGTTTGGCAAAGGAACCCACCATAATACATGCTTCCAAAGGCAAATGAAACTGGCAGCTATACCCTTTCAACCGACTGATATTGCGACAAAAACAATGTACCAACGCTAGCTGTCCCTCCGTTCCATATTGCTGCAATAGCTTCTGAATCTCTCCAGCCGTTTCCACACTATGGCTATCGCCACTTTGTAGCTTCTGATTCAATACGAGCTTTTTACGGCCTCCATTCGCTGCAATGGTCATAGTAGGAGGCTGCTGCTCCAGCTTTTTCCGCTTGGCCCATGTCCAGTACATACGTACCGGCGGTAAATTGAGCAGTTCTTCCATGCGCAAAATTTCTTGAAATTTATCCAATAGCTGCAGCCGCTGTGGCGTAATCTCTTTCCGAAACAGTGCTACTTCAATCCAGCCAGGAAAAATGGGCGCTAACTCTGCTACCTGTTGCCCATGCACTTCCCGCATCCATAAAAAACCTTCAGCAAAGATACGCTGTATAAAATACTGCCAATCATCACCACGCCGCTTTGAAAATTGCTGCAAATCATCTACCGAATAGTGCGCCTGTCCTACGGCCAGCAAAAAATCCGCTTCTTCTTCTGACATCATAATGGCAAAGCAATCTACCAAAGCCGGAATGGCTGGCAGCCGCAGTTGTGATTTTTGATTCATTTCTTCAATTAAACGCAGATACTTTTTGCGCAACCTTTTCTCCATAGTATCACCTTCTCTATTTGTCGCATATTCTGTTCTCTGTATAAAAATTCCTCCTTTTTGTGTAAAATCCTTGTTTTCTTACAGAAAATTTGCTACACTGAATTTCAGAGATTGCAAAATTAGGAGGAAACATTATATGTGGAAAGAATTTAAAGAATTTGCCTTCAAAGGTAATGTGCTGGATATGTCCATTGGCGTTATCATTGGCAGCGCCTTTGGTAAAATTGTCAGCTCTCTGGTAAGCGATATTATCATGCCATTCTTCGGATTTCTCACCGCTGGCACCGACTTTACTGCATTAAAGCTGGTGTTAAGTCCAGCAGAAGTTAACGCAGCAGGAGAAGTCATCAAAGCCGAATCGGCTATTTTATACGGCAACTTTATTCAGAATGTTTTTGACTTTTTCATTATCGCTTTCTGCATTTTCTTTTTCGTACAGCAAATCAGCAAACTGCATAAAAAAACAGAAGAACCTGCTCCCGCTGCGACAGCAGGTCCATCCAGCGAAGAATTGCTGACCGAAATCCGCGATTTACTCAAAGCTCAACAAAAATAACAAAAATGACACAACAGACAAAATGGTATGCTGTCTGTTGTGTCATTTTTTATACATTCATGTCGTTATGAGGCCTGCCAAGCCATTTCATATTCCAGATGGTCTTCCTGCTCTTGCTGGGCTGTGATGACAAAACCATGACGCTGATAAAACCGTACTGCGCCGCTATTTTCTGCAAATACATGTAACGTAAGTGCTTTTTTCCGCTGCTGCAATGCCTGCATCAAGTCCGAACCAACGCCCTTTCCCTGACATGTTGGATGCACAAATAAACCAGCCAAATAGTCCTTCTGCAATCCGACAAAGCCGCACACTTGCCCGTTCTCCTGCCAGACATAAACCTCTGCCTGACCAATCTCAGCACGCACATCCTCATAAAAATTTCTCCAGTAGCCTTCCGGCAAAAAGTGATGAGCCTGTTCATTAGCCACCAGCCAAATTTCCAAAACTCTATCCAACTCCTCCGCTTTCATCACAGAAATCATTTGTTTCACCTCCAGTACATCCAAACCATCCAAGAACCAACCTGAGAACGCATCCTTTGTATCGGAGAAATTCACTCTCCTACTATCTAAAAACGTACCTGAGTAGGCAACTTTTTAAAAAATAACAACAACAAAGGAAAAAGATAAGTCCATTTCAATTTCTAATGGCGGTTTAATAAGCCCGGCAATATATTCGTCATAGAGCCGCACAAAATAAACAAAATACCTACCATCATATGAAAGGGAATTTGCTCATGCAAAATCAAAAAAGCCAGAATAGGCGCCAATACCGGCTTGAAGAAAAATACCAGCGCCGCTGTATTTGCCGATGTTTTTTCCATAGCAGTAAAGTAAGAAGCAAAGCCCAAACCCGTAACACCAATATATACAAATAACACCAACGGTAAATTATGCAATGTATAACCGGTAAAAAAAGGTACATAAGCAAACTTATCCAATCCGTTGGCTAAAAGGACATCGGCAATGGCGGGAACATGCCCTAAAAGCGCTAAAACCATCAGCTCCACGCTGCCAAACAAAAAACCGAAACAGGTGACGACCAAACCGCCAAACTTGTAACACTTGCGCTTTCCTAATACGGTATAAAGAGCAAAAATCAGCGTAGCAGACAGGGTAAGCGCCACCCCGGCAAACTGAATATCCATATTCCACGGATCTATAATACAAACAATCCCTGCCACATCCAGCAACAGCGCAACAATATTGCGCACATGAATCGGCTCCCGCAAAATCAGATAGGCCAGTACCAGCACAAACAGAGGATTACTGCTGAACAATACTGCCACCACCGAAGCGTTAGCATGAATAGTAGCCAATTGATACAGCGTCATACTGACGACAATACCAACCAGCCCCAAAAAAGCAAAATAACACAAATCAGATGGTTCCATATAAATATCCTGCCCGGCCAATTTGCGCAGCAGCCTCAGCGCAAAGGGCAATAATACTAGGCCGCCTATCAGGAAGCGGGAAAAATTAATCTGAATGGGATTCAAATCGGCACCGATAAATTTCAACACAATTTCCATTAAGCTAAAAAAGATTGTGGTAATGGCGATGCAAACATATCCCTGTTTTTGATTGGTTGTTTTCAAGAAAAAAACCTCTTTTCTGACAAGATAAACCGTTTTCTAGTCCTTTATTATAGCATTTACATCTCAAAAAACAACCATTTGCCGGCACAATTTTTTTATACCCTCTCACCAATCTGCTTTCCTGCCATATACTGTTTAGTATGAATGAAAGGAGGTTTTCTCATGTCTGAACTTTCTCTGGCCGTACTTGGTGGCGATGCCCGACAAACCTGGATGGCTGCCGCTCTACAGCGCTATCATGGTCTTTCTGCTGTCTATCAGGTTCCCGATTATCAGGGTTCAGCCGCCACCCTCACCGATGTGACCCAGCTTTGCCGTTATTCCTGCATCGCAGGTCCCGTTCCGTTTGCCCGCAATGGTCAGGTCTTTTTGCCCAACGAAGCACAGCCACTGCCATTATCTCTGCTGCTACAAATTTTACAGCCGGGGCAAATTCTAGCTGGCGGCAATCTGCCTGCCGCTTTTGTGGAGCAATGTCAAAAACGGCAGATTACCACCTATGATTTCTTGCATTCTCCTACCCTAGCCTTAGCCAACGCAGAAATCACTGCGGAAGGTATGCTGGCCATTCTGTTACAGCAAACGCCCTACATTCTCTTAAATACAGAGCTGTTATTGTTAGGCTTTGGCCGTTGTGGCATGCTGCTGGCACAAAAATTGCAGGCCATCGGCGTTCAGGTGACTATCTGCGAAGCTGACACCGATAAACGCAGTCTAGCTCGCGCCATGGGCTTTGCAACGCTGCTGCCGGAAGGATTAGCCACCATATTGCCCGATTGCGAACTGATAGTAAACACAGTGCCCACCCTTGTACTGCCCTATGATTTACTGCGTCTCCTGCCCAAAAGCGCCATGCTCTTTGAACTGGCCAGCACACCAGGCGGCATTGATGCTCAGGCTGCCAAAGAATTGCAGCTATTTTACCAGAACTGCCCTGCACTACCAGGCCGCACTGCACCACAAACGGCTGGAGAATTATTGGCACAGGATCTCCTGCAATATCTCGCCACTGTAAATGCTCCTTGAAAGGATGATTTTTTATGATTGCTGATTTTCACGATAAAAACATTGGAATTGCGGTGACCGGCTCCTTCTGCACCTTCCAACAAATTTTTACCGAATTGGAACAGTTGGCACAAACCGGCGCATCCCTGTATACCATTTTTTCCGACAACGCTCATCTAACCGATAGCCGTTTTGGCAAAGCAGAAACTTTTTTAGAAAAAGCCAAAGCCATTACTGGCCGGGAACCTATCACCACCATTCCCGACGCCGAACCCATCGGCCCCAAAGCATTATTTGATATTTTACTCATTGCGCCCTGCACTGGCAATACGCTCTCCAAATTGGCCAACGGTATTTCCGATACGCCGGCGCTAATGGCCGCCAAAGCTCATTTGCGCAACAACCGCCCATTGGTTATCTCGTTGTCCACCAACGATGCATTAGGAATGAACCTGAAAAACATCGGCATTCTGCTCAATACCAAAAATATTTATTTTGTACCATTCGGGCAGGATAACTACCGCAAAAAGCCCAACTCGATGATTGCACACACCGAGCTGATTCCGCAAACCATCGAGCAGGCGCTTTTAGGCAAGCAAATTCAACCAGTCATCCGCAGCCCCTACCCAGAAGTATAGGCAACGAAAAAGGAGTGATGTCCCATGTGTGGAATTGCTGGTTTTTACCAGACTTCCTATGATTATACCCTGCACCCGCAATGGCGGCAGCGCTTGGAAAAAATGAAAGATAGCCTAAAACGCCGCGGCCCCAATGAGCAGGATATGGCCCTATATCCCCATGCCGGCTTAGCCCATACCCGACTGGCTATCATTGATTTAGAAAAAGGGCATCAGCCCATGACCAAACAAGAAGGCAACCGCCGTTGCACCATCGTCTACAACGGCGAACTGTACAATATGCAGGAATTACGGCAACTGCTGCAATACAGCCATGTCCGCTGGGAAACCGACAGCGACACCGAAATTATTTTGAACGGCTATTTATCCCATGGCGCCGATTTTTTTCAGAAGCTGAACGGCATTTTCGCCTTTGCCATCTATGACTCTGCCGCCGACCAGTTGTTGCTTTGTCGGGATCGGCTTGGCGTAAAGCCTCTGTTTTATCAACAAATAGATGATGAACTCCTCTTTGGTTCCGAGCAAAAAGCACTGTTCGCCGGCGGTATCACACCCAAGCTGAGCGCCGACGGCTGGGGTGAAGTGTTGGGCTTAGGCCCTGCCCGCACGCCGGGCCACGGCGTATTCCAAAATATGAAGGAGGTACTGCCTGGCCATTATCTCTGTATCCAGGGTCGTCAGATCAAAGATACCTGCTATTGGCAATTAGAGGCCAGACCGCACCGCCACACCTACGCAGAAACCACAGAGACGGTGGCAGCCCTGGTGCAGGACAGTGTACAGCGGCAAATGGTATCCGACGTGCCGATCTGTACCTTTTTATCCGGCGGGCTGGACAGCAGCCTAGTTTCCGCCATCTGCGCCCAAAAATTGGCTGAGCAGGGCCAACAGCTGCAAACCTATTCCTTTGACTTCGTCGATAATGACAAAAACTTTCAGGCCAACAGCTTCCAATCTTCGCTGGATCGCCCTTTTGTGGATATTATGGTCAAACACATCAACAGCCAACACACCTATTTGGAATGCAACAATCAAAAGCAAGCCGACTATCTTTACAAAGCGGTGGACGCTCGAGATTTGCCCTGCATGGCCGATGTGGAATCCTCCATGCTTTATTTTTGCAGCCAAGTAGCCCAGCATAACAGGGTGACACTAACCGGCGAATGCGCCGATGAAATTTTTGGCGGCTATCCCTGGTTCCATCAACCGGCAGCCTTGCAGCGCCAGCATTTTCCCTGGTCCTATCATATGGAGGCCCGCACCTCTTTGCTGAAGGATGAATTTTTAGCAGAAGTTGATTTAGATACCTACGCTCAAGCAGCCTATGATAAAACCATCGCAGCCACGCCCCGTTTAAAAGGGGAAAACGGCCTGGAAGCCCGCCGCCGGGAGATTGCCTATCTCAATGTGGTCTGGTTTATGGCTACCTTACTGAACCGCATGGACCGCACCAGCATGTATTCAGGCTTAGAAGCCCGCGTACCTTTTGCCGACCATCGCATTCTGGAATATGTGTTTAACGTGCCCTGGGACATGAAATGTCACAATGGCCGCACCAAAAGCTTGCTGCAGGAGACAGGACGGGATTTGCTGCCCTTGGAAATTCTCCACCGTAAGAAAAGCCCCTATCCCAAAACCTATGACCCTGCTTATGAAGCCCTGCTGCGCAACCGTCTGCTGGAAATCATGTCCTATCCTAACTCTCCCATTCTGGATATTATCGACACCAAAAAAGTGCGTACCTTTTTAGACACCCCGTCAGACTACGGTCGCCCCTGGTTTGGTCAGCTTATGGCAGGCCCGCAGATGATTGCTTATTTACTGCAAATAAATTATTGGATGACAAAATATAAACTATGAAAAAAAGTCTATGGAGTACTCAAAATATTTGTTCTCCATAGACTTTTACTGTTATTTTTATAATTTAATATTTTTTACGCCAATTCATTTGCGGTTTTCCGTCAATATTTTTCACAGTCAAAAACATATCATCCAACAACGGATTGGTAAAAGTATAGTCAGAACGTTTGTGCATCGCCCGACTTTCTTTTCGTTCCATTGCTGTGATGCAGACCAATTTCCCAATTTCCAACAAATCATATGCTTCAATAGCCCGCATCAGCTCATGGGAATCCTTACAAAATACCTGCTCTTTAGCACTCACTTCTAAAGCTCTCAGATTATCTAAACCTGCTTTTAACATGGATTCGGAACGTGGATGATTAATCCCCGCATAGTCATTCATAATCTGCTGTACTGCCATATTTAATTCCTTCCAGGAAGATCCTTGTTTCCGTTCCATAAACTCGCTATAAAAAGCAGTCCGTTTCTGAACCACATTATGTTCCAACAAACTTTGCTCACATTCAGGAATTTCCATTGCGTAATGAGCAGCATTTTCACCAGAAATCCGACCAAATGTAGCAGCGCCGCCAATATCTGCACGGAAATTTCCTACTTCATCGCCTGCTGCATATAGACCTGGTACATTGGTTGCACCCTTCACATCAATTTGAATCCCGCGACCAATCATAATTGGCTCATATTGCGTAAATTCCACAATATCTTCATTTAAAAAAATTCTCTGCTTCTCCATAGCATCAATCAAAGAGGTATCGCCTTCACATTTCAGCCCCCACATCATATACTCCATGTCTTCAGGAGCTGTTTCTGTACAATTCATAAATACTGGACCTGTTCCATCCTTATATTTATCCTTAAACACAGAATGCCACACATCTGCTGTCACATCGCCTAACTCCTTGTTTGGTTTTGTAACAAAAGGACCAACCGGTTTCCCAGTTCGGTCAGAAAGCACACCAATCCAAGTCGCTTTTCCACAGCGTTCCATATATTTAGGACCAGCATGAGTATTTGGAATTTCCAAATTAACCAGTTCTGCGCCAATCTTATAAGCAGCAATACGTCCACCGCCTGCATTACTTGGACAGTGTGCAGTATTAAACATCATACCGCCAGTGATTGACGGATATAAACGGCTGGTATTACCTGTTGCAGAAACAATCGCTTTCGCTTTATATACCTTCACTTCAGGCTCCAACTTCGCAATACAGATACCCATTGCGCCAACAATTTTCCCTTCCTCGTCCACTAAAAACTCTGTAATAGGTGTTTTATTCTCAATTACAACCCCTCTTTTTAACGCTTGCTCCGTTAATACGGCTTTCTGATTATAACCATCATATTTCAAAAAAATTCTCATACGTCCTGGAAAAGCATGTCCATTAAATTCCCAATCTCCATGAGGCCGCATATTAATGCCCCATTTGTTCCAATCCTGCACAACTTCAAAAGTACGCTCCAAAAATACCGTTTGCAACGTGGGATCTGCCCAGCCCCCAACCATACTTCTATCCAATTCTTTTCTGCATTCTTCTAACGTACCGCCTTGTGCTTCTTTAATATAGCAATTAAAATGATCGTTTCCTGTAGCCCCAGAACCACTTCTGCGTGAATCAGATTTATCGCATAAAATTACTTTTGCTCCTTGATCAGCAGCCGCAATGGCAGCCATTAAACCAGCAATCCCACCACCAGCAACTAGTACATCGCATTCTTTTATTTCTTTATTTACAGTAATCATATTCCAATCCCCCTAATCTACTTTTGACACTTTCGCCGTTTGCAGCATATACGGTAATGGATAGCGCAAATCAATGGCTCCAACTGGACAATCCATCACACATGCACGACAATGCCAACATTCTTCAGGATAACGAATCTCTGGTGTCTGTTTTGGCTCAGCCGGACCGAATACATCCATACAGCAAATCTGTGCACATTTGGTACAACCAATACATTTTTCTTCATTAATTACAGGTGGCATAATAAATCACTCTCCTTATTTACTAAAAATTAAATGCTAACACTATAAAATTACTTGAATTTAAAATTATCCTGATAATATTTCTCAATTGGATGTTTATAACGCTCTATTGGAACATCTACCGTGTGCATTAACGTAAAATCATCTTCTTGGCCAATCACAATCCACTTCAACCAATTGTCATCATGATCAGGATAATCTTCACGATAATGTCCACAACGTGACTCTGTGCGCATCAATGATGCCTTGATATACCATTCGGTAATAAAAGCGATGGCCTCTACTTCTTTTAATTTCATCAAATAATGGGCATCGGAAGCCCCCATGTGAGGTAGCAATTCCGCTTTCAAAGTTTCAATTTTGTGCAATGCATTTTGCAGTGATTTTTCAGATTTGATAATACTTACCTCATATGGATAAACAATGTTTTGGATACAACGTAAGACTTCTTTTGCTGCAATCCCTGTCCCATTTAGTGGAGCATATAAGCGTTCCTTCAATCGTCCCACTTCTTCTACATTCAAATCAACGAATGATACGCCTTGAATATAATCAACCATCGCTTCTCCAGCAATCTTACCACCACTAGCCGTAGATGCTAACGCAAAACCGCCTGTATAGACACCAGGGTCAATACTGCGGCAACGGCCTGCGGCATACAAACCTGGAACACGGGTTGCCCCGCTTAAATCAGCAACTAAACCTCCATAAGACATTAACGGTTGCGGCATCCACTCTGTTTTCTGTTTAAAGAAATCAATACCTAAATCGACCAAACGGTTATAGTTAATATACTGCCACCCTAATTTAGGTTTCACTACTGCAGCATCCTCTGGCTTTAATCCACTGGTATCCATATAACACGGGCCGCGTCCAGCACGCATTTCCAATGCCATACCGATCGTACTATAATGAGGGTCTGTATTTCCTCCTAACGTTTCAGAATAGCGTTTCATAAAATCTTCACCTTTGGCGTTGACAAAGCGGGCGCCTAATGGCAATAATGTCGTTTGCCCTTCCCAGCCAAACAATTTTGGTACATTCCATACACGAGCAAATTCCATATTACGAATTTCAGCGCCAGCGCGGAAAGCCATCGCAAGCCCTTCCCCAGTGCTGGGATTTTTCATGTAGGAGCTTTTCCAACCACCCATACCTGTGGCAATCAACACCGCTTTTGCTTTAATCTGCACAAAACTTCCGTCAATCGTGTTAAAGCCAATTGCACCAACTACTCTCCCAGACCTATCTTTTATCAAATCTGTCAACATAGTACGGCCAACACTTTCTACACCTTCCTCTTTGATAGCTTTAACCAATGCATTTACCATACGCAATCCGCCGCTACCCTTTAATTTGGTTACATAAAGCTTAATATGTTCCAGTCCTCGCTGCGGCACACCAACTGTTTTAATACGACCCTCCTCATCTGTGAGATATTCACATCCCCATTGCCGATATTGTTCTAATATTTCATAGGTATCTTTAAATAAAGTTTCCATCAATTCTTGGTCACACAGACCATCGTAATAGTACACCCAATCTTTTACCCAATCCTGAATATCTTCATCAGGCATTACAATATCTAAATCTCCACCTGCGCAAGCCATCAAACCACCCCAATTTTCCGGACCTTTGTCTACCACCAGAACTTTTACATCTTTATCTTTTTGTTTGATGCTGTGCGCGGCCCATAAACCAGAAGAACCGGCACCAACAATTAAAATGTCTGTCTCATATACATATTCTGTCATGTTTTCACCTCACGAATAACTCTTTTGTAGATATAAATACGGTATAAAAGCAATCAACCTAGTGTGTAAGCACATAAACTATTAGTAAATCGCTAGAATAGGCTGACTGCTTTTAAAAAATTACGCATTTATTTTGAATTTGCTTTTATAAAAGACCTAATAATTTGAACCATGGAATATACAAGACAAATCGTCCAATAAACAATACTAAGGAACGCAATATTCCAACTTTGATCCAATTTTTCATAGATATTTTACCATAACTAAATATAAGTAGATCTGAAGCAGCTTCATATGGAAATACTGTTGCCCCACACGATGTCCAGAATATCATTGTTAAACCATAGGGATTACAGCCCAAATACTCGGCAATATTTATAATTGGCAGCGTTAAAGTAGAACCTAACGCTACAGGTGTCATTAACATATTACCAAAGAAGCAAATAAAAAATGATATTGCACTTAACCCAACAATTGAATCCGGCAAAAGCGGCATAACCAGATTAACAAATACATCCCCTAGCGCCAACGCATTTGCCACATCACCAATTGCAACACATCCCGCTACTAAAAATAATGTTGAATAATTGATTTTTTTAGCATCTTCCGCTTTCAATAAACCAATGCCTGGCAAAAATGCTATCAATGCTAATAACATAAATATCTGACCTGGATTAAAAGAATGATAATTGCTTGTCAGTAACAATACTAAAATAACCGCAAACAAAACAATTGCTTTTTTTTCTTGTTTATCAGGCTTTCCCAAGGTTTTATACTGCTCTTTAATATAAGCATGAATCGCCCGACTATCCATTTTTTCTGTCTCTTCGCTATCATGATTTTTAAACATTATAAGAATTAAAACAAATGCTGCAATAATCTCAATAATCCCTGGAATCATATTATAGAATGCCCATTCAGACCAGCTGATTGGATATCCAGCACTCTCTAATACACCTGCAACCACTAAATCACTATTTGTTCCTGTCATCAACATATAACTGCATCCTGTTGCTGCCAAACCTACTACAGAAAATAAAATGATTGCATGCTTTTTATCTGCTTCCCATTCCATAGCATCAGCTAAACTCAAAGCTATTGAACCAAACAATGCAGCGCGGGCTACTGCTGCAGGAACAAAGGCCGCTATAATAGCGCCTGCAATAATCAGCATTGCCATTACAATATAGAAATTTCCTTTGCCGATAATCATTAAACCGTACGCTAACCGTTTACTCAAACCAGTTTTATTCATAATTTGTGCCACTAACAATGACCCCAATAAAACCCACGGTACTTGCTGGGTCCATGCGCTAAACACTGTTGTTGTAGGAGCTACAGACAATAACCAATATCCTGTTGGTATCGCCAAAGCCGCTACAAATGCAGGCACTAACTCAAATGCCATCATATAAATACCTGCTACAGAAATCATGCAAAAATATTTTACTTGTTGCGTATAAACCTCTCCACATGGAACTATCCATAGAACTAACAAAGCAATGAGCAAAATTACCCATTTTATCTTCTGTGTTGTCGTTAATTTTATGCTTTCACTCATGTTTTCCATCTCCTAACGTTCTATTTAAATAATACGTCCAACTTCTGCTCCGTCACGAATTGCATATAAGGCATCACCAATTCGTTTACAATCGCCAACCATACAGTATTTAAAATCTAGTTCTTCTAAATCTTTCTTTAAACTATCCATTGGTTTTGTTCCAATTGCTAAAACGATAGTATCAGCTTGAAGCGTTAGTAAACTGGTACCACACAACACATCCACCCCTGAAGGCGTAAAACTAATGACTGGTGTGTTATAGTACAAATTTACATTATTTTCGTGCATACAATTCAAATAGTAATCAAACAATAATGGATTTTGACCTTTTCCTATTTCAGACATATCTACAATAGAAACTTTTTTCCCTTGCCTTGCCAGCTTCACTGCTACTTCCATTCCGATATACCGTCCACCAACAACAACGATTTCATCACCGACTTGCACTCTATCCATAATGACGTCATTTCCTTGTACAACTTGAACGTCACCTAATGGAAAATCAAAATGGAGTTCACGTGGTAATGCACCTGTCGCCAGAATTGTTACATCTGGATTAAAATTGGACAAATAATTTCTATCTACAGTTGTTTCCAAACAGACTTTTACACCATTTTTCTCTAATTGCTTTTTTTTAAACGGTATTAATAGCTTATAGTCGCCCTTTTCTGCTCCATGAGATGCTACAATCCATTGGCCGCCTAATTCTTTGTTCTTCTCACACAATGTTACATCATGACCTCTTGCTGCTAAAGTAATAGCAGTTTCCATGCCTGCTAATCCGCCGCCTATTACAAGTATTTTTTTAGGAGAATCCGTTGGTTCCAAATGATAAAATTCTTTTTCTCGTAAATTTGCCGGATTTACAGTACAGGCACGATGATATGCCGGAAAAAGTTCTTTTCGTGTACCTTCTGTATAACAGTTCATACATCCAATACATCTAACAATTTCTTGTGTTTGTCCCTTAACCGCTTTTGTAATCCATGTTGGATCTGCAAATAACGGTCTGCCCAATGAAATAAAATCTGCATCACCATTAGCCAGAGTTGCTTCTGCCAATTCAGGAATTCCCATACGTACACTAGCAATAACTGATTTTTCTGGTACAGCTTCTTTAATTGCACGTATATAAGGCAGAAGTGGGCCATAAGAAGTAAAATATGCTTCTGAACCATGCATAGATGTTCCTTTAAACCTCTTTGCAGTAACTGGTTCAAATGCGTCTACATAGGGCGCAATTAATTTTGCCATTTCTACACCATCTTCTATGGTAGTACCATGTTTTATCAATTCTTGAACTTGCAAATTAAAAATAATAGGAAAGTCTTCTCCAACTTGTTTACGCACTTCTTCCAATAACTCTATCACAATCCGCATTCTATTTATTAAGCTGCCACCATATTGATCTTTTCGACGATTTGTATAAGGTGAAACAAATAAATCTAGAACTTTTTTTGATGTTCCAGTTTGAATGCGAATAGCATCAAAACCTGCTTGTTTTGCGCGTGCCGCTAATTTCCCAAATTTATAAATGAAAAACTGTATTTCATCGATTGTCATTTCTTTCGTTTCAAAAGGAAAAATTAAATTAGACGGCCCCAGATTCTCTTTTTCATTGTATCCATTGTCTCTTAAACCCATAACACCCAAAATAGCCATTGTTTTCGTATTATTGATTTTTACTTTTTCTATTTGTTTAGCAAGCACATATGCAGTTTCATCGTCATTAATATTTACTCTTTTCACTTTTCCAAACATAGAGTCATTTAACCCTGGAAATGTAATTAACGCTGGTCCGTATTCTTGTTCTGCACGATACACCATACTGTCCACTTCTGCTGTAGTCAAATGTCCCTTGTTATCTCCCAATCTATAAGTCATCCCCGGATATATAATACGATTTTTTAATTGTAAATTTCCAATTTTACCCGGTTTTAAAAGATTTTCTAGCATATCTTGCTCCTCCCTTGGCAAATCAAATTAGTCGACCAATTTCTGCTCCATCACGAATTGCAAACAGTGCATCACCAATGCGTTTACAGTCACCTATCAAACAATGACGAATCTGCATTTCTTCCAAAACTGTTTTCAAATCGTTGACAGGTCTCGTTCCAATAGCAAATACGATCGTATCTGCTGGTAACGACAGAGGCAAATCCATGTGCGTAATTTCCACGCCAGTTTCAGTAAAACGTCTAATTGGACAAGAAGGATACATATATACACCACTTTCCACCATTTGATTACGATAAACGCCAGCCAACCGTGGATTTGTATTTTTTCCAATTTCCTGCATATCTATAAGAGAAACATGTTTTCCTTCACGTGCTAATTTAATTGCTGCTTCCATTCCAACAAAACGTCCGCCAATTACTACAACTCTCTCCCCTACAACTGCCTCTCCCATAATGACTTCATTACCTTGTACCACATTAAATTTCACATTCTTATTATCGATTGGCAAACTCTTTGGTACCGCACCTGTAGCCAAAACAACCATTTCTGGTTTAAATTCTTCCAAATAAATTCTGTCTACATTTACACCATATTGGATATCGACACCGGCTCTTTGCAACTCATCTTTTTTATAAGGAAGTAATGTACGGTATTCCGCTTTGTCTGAATCATGTTCTGCCACAATCCATTGGCCACCTAACATATCATTTCTTTCGCATAGTGTTACAATATGTCCACGTTTAGCCAATGTAATCGCTGCTTCCATACCTGCTAAACCGCCACCGACTACCAGGATTTTTTTTGGATGTTGGGTTGGAATCAATTCTGCAAAAGATTCTTCTCTCAAATTACTTGGATTTAGCGTACACGCACGCTGTGGTGGATAAATTTCCCTACGATCATTTTCCATAAAACAATTTACACAACCAATACATTGCAAAATCTGTTTTTCATTTCCTTTTGCGGCTTTTGTAATCCATGCAGGATCCACAAACAGTGGTCTTCCCAAGCAAACAAAATCAGCTTTCCCAGAAGCGACTGTGTGCTCCGCCAGAGCAGGATTTCCTAATTTACCCATAGCAATAACTGGAATATCTACATTTTCTTTAATCGCCTGTGTATAATCCAGCATATACCCTTTTTTAAAAAAATAAGCTGGTGTTACAGTCCACTTAAATTCATTAAATCCCGTAGAGGGTTGAATGGCATCTAAATATGGGGCAATATATTTTACAATCTCAATCCCTTCGTCAAGTGTCAAATATCCTACCAAATCATCTACTGTCAAACGGGTTGTAAGAGCTACAGACTCTCCAACGGCTTTTCTCATCGCTTGTAGTAATTCAATAAGAATCCTTGTGCGATTATAAACAGAACCACCATACTGGTCAGTACGATGATTTGTATATGGCGACAAAAACATACTCAAAAATTTCCCTGTTGAAGCATGTACTTCCAGTGCATCAAATCCAGCTTCTGCACATAATTTAGCTGATTTTGCAACTTCCTCAATATAATTTTGAATTTCACCAACTGTCATCTGTCGTATCGGTTTTCCCGTATTAGTATTGGTTATATCAGATGGACCCAGTCCAGGATTGCTTTTTCCTCCACCACATTGGGTCATTACTTTACAGCCATTAATTTTTACTTTTTCAACTGCCTTACTAATCGCTAACATTGTTTCGTCATTAAAAACTGTATGATGAATATTCGCACCCGTTTTACTTGGTGGACAAGTATTCATACCTGGAAAATTAATTAAACCTGGACTATATTCTTGTTTTGCTCTATACACTAAACTGTCAATTTCGCTATTATACAAATATCCTTGATGATGACTTAAATTAAAAGACATTGCAGAATAAATAATTCTATTTTTTAATTTCAAATTTCCAATTTGGCCGGGTTGTAATAAGTGTTCAATCATTGTATTCACCTCTAAAATTATTATATTATTGCTATCTTAATAACAATTGGGTAAAGAACGTGGCAACAACTCTTTAAATGGATGTACATAGATAGCATTCTTCGGACAGCGCATTTCGCAAAGATAACAAGTCATACAATCTTCTGGATAAGCAATATATGCTTTTTTATTTTCATGAATTCGTATTGTATCTAACGGACAAGCACTTGCACATATACCACAACCAATACACTTTTCTTGATCAATTTTTGTAATCATAAGCTTTTCCTCCTTTCTGCATTCATTTTCCATCCAATCAATACATAAAAAAATAATGTTGTCTATTTATATTGGTTTGATACTCTATTTTTATAATAAATCAAACTAATTCATTTGAAAAATATTTATTTTCCTTGTATATTATCAATTATTAAAAAAATTGATAGAGTATATTGAAAATTGGTATAAAAATAGGGCTACCGCTTTAACGAATAAAAAATCGTAAAGCGGCGGCCCTATTTTTACTATTTCTCTAATTACATTCAAAAAACTCTCCGAATCATTCTATCGGTTCTGTTAAGTTGTTAGAGAAAAAATTCATGAAAGCCTTTTATATCAAAGCTTTGCAGGTCTTGGCCTTTATCTCCCTAAATGAATCTTACTCCCACGCTATTCATGGTTATATTCTTTCATATCTTCTTAACAGAACCATTCTCTATCTCTTTACAAAAAACGCGCTTTAATAAGCCATTTTTCATAGCTTGAAAAAATTTTCGAGAATTTAAAAATCAGGTACCCTCCAGAGAAAACAAATACGTTCCTGTCCTGCCTTTCGGAGCTTATTTCCGTTCCTCGCCATGGCCAGCAGTGTATTTTCTGCCAGAACATTTGATATTTCCTTCTCAGATATTTTCTAAGCTGCATCTCCTGTTTCAAATCCGTGAAGGATCCTTCTTCCAAACTAAGGTATACTTATTGGCTCTGACCTCAAATTTTGTTTCATCTATAAAAATAGAATCTCCTAAAATTTCCCTCAGTTCAAAAAGCATATTGGACATTTCTGCAAGAATCCGTTCGGAACAGTGAGCAAAAGTTAAATGCAATCCATTGCTTCCGCAAACTGATTTAGCAGCCGCATAGATTCACCCTCTGGAATCGTTTTATTAATATTTAGCGGAAGTTTTACTTGATATCCTCTTTTTTGTATTCTAATAGATAATCGCATACTTATAGTATATATCAATAGCCGAATCTTTTCTTAAGCCGACTGTTGCTTTTTGCACACAGAAAAAAACTGCCCACAATCTCCTTCGTGCGACAGTCCTATACCCTCTTATTCTAGTTCTTCCGTTTCACCGTATATCGGTTTTAACTCAAATAACTTATTTATAAACATATCTTCTACCCTGCTTAACTCCACATCTTTATGCAAACACCCTATTTTTCTACTCCATTGAAAGCCTTCCACTTGTAAAATATCTAAGCGCGTGCCATATATGCAATTGCTTTGTTTTATTTCATACTCTGACATTACAGCAATTGCATCTGTATGCTCTAAATATTTTCGTATTCCGGTTTTTCCTTCCATAATTAATATATCCGAAATACAATATATGTTTCCATAAACAGCATTGATATAAGCATTCAAATCATTTTCATCAAAAATGCACGGATATTTACATAAATCTAATAATGTACCCCGTTTTCTGCTCAATGGATGACCACTACGGGCTACCAAGCAAAGTTCTTCTTGATATAATTTTTCAAAAACCAAATGTTTCTCTTTAATTTGCTGCATACATTCTTCTTCTTGGTAACTATCAATTTTTACTACTGCCAAATTCAAATGTCCTTGCAATAGATTCTCTATAATCGTTTCCAAACTTTGCTTTTCCGTGTCATTAGCAAACTGATATTTTCTGCATGAGTAGCATCCCTGCTGCAAAGCTAATATTGTTTCAACTAGCAAACGATCACCACTAAAAAAATTGGAAGCTAATAAAATGTTTTTATCTTCAACGTTTATGTTATCAGAAGGAATCTGCTGAATTTCTTTTATCTTTTGCAAAATATTTTTACTATAAAAATAGGCTCTTTCCCCCACAGTAGTAAAAACTACACCACTATTATTACGCTGACATAATACTGCGCCTAATTCGACTTCCAGTTCTTTCATGGCAGTACTTAACGAGGGCTGAGAAATATATAACTTTTCAGCAGCTCCAGTAATTGTGCCACATTCTTTCACCGCTACTAAAATCTCTAATTGTCGCAACTTCATTGTAAAGTCCTAACCTCCTTCATCATTTTTGTCCATTCTCGTTGAACTAAATGTACAGTCTTGTTCTCTCGCTCAGAATAACCATTTTTACGATAAACCCAACCGATTTTGTAATTACAACTAAAATTTTTTATTGAAACAGTTTTTAAATTTTGTTTATAAATAGAATTATCAAAAAAAGTCCCGAATTCAGGAATAAGCATTGCACAAAAATCTGAATTTTCCACCAAATTTCTAGAAGCATAAATATCATGTAAAATCACAATTCTTCCTTGATATCCGTTTGTACGCAAATAATTTGAAAAAATTTCACTCATCTGATATCTAGAAATAATAACTGAATAACGCAAAAAATCTTCTAACGTGACGCCTTCTGCCTGATAGAATGGATGCTTCGGTCCCACTACAAAATACATATTTTCCTGTTCAACCAGTTCAAATATGAGATTATATTTCTCTATTTCACTTAAATAAAATATCTCATCAATACTATTTAACTGTACTAGCCCCATCAGACATGCTTTTTGCGCCACTTCTCGAATTATATCTAAGTTATTATTATCTTCCAAACAAATTTGTAATCTAGGATATCGTTCTTGCAATTTAATAATTAGACTTACAAGCTGTAAATTATAATAATGAGATGATCCTGCAATAAAAAATTTTCCAGCTATTTCACTCAAAAATGTATTTTTTAGATTTAATAGTTCTTGTATATCTGACTCTATTTCTACTGCTTTTTCCAATACCAGCTTACCCTTTTCCGTAAAAGAAATTCCTTTATTACTTCGCTGCACCAATAAATAATCTAATTCATCCTCTAGATTTTTAATGGCCATGCTGATGGTAGACTGCGAAACATGCAATCTTTTTGCTGCTTTTTGATAAGATCCTTCCCTGGATAAGGCCAACAAATACTCCAATTGATTTAGCTGCATATTCCTACCTCCTGCTACAATACTAGGTCTAACTTTATTATAAGTAAAAATCTCTAGTTCGTAAAGATGTTGTCTCAAAATGATTCCTCGAAAATACAAGAGGCGGCCCCTTTTTCTATTCGTTTGTGGATAAAATTCCAGATTTTGAGCACAATTGTAGATAAAAACTACAAAAAAACAGCACACTTAATCTGTGGGGCGATCCGCCTCTCAAAAAAGTGTGCTGTTTTAACTTTTGGCAAGCTATACGATCTTTGTTACAAACAGTTGGCTTCCCAGCCGGCCGGTTTTCATTTTATTCCTGTTCAAATAATGGCGTACTGAAATACCGCTCTGCGGTATCTGGCAAAATGGTGACCACCGTTTTGCCTTTTCCCAGCTTTTTGGCCAGCTTGCGGGCAGCGGCCACATTGGTGCCGCTGGAAATGCCGCACATCAAGCCTTCCAGACGGGCTAAATCCTTAGCTGTCTGGA
>CABQBF010000030.1 GCA_902462325.1 uncultured Peptococcaceae bacterium | reverse complement strand
GACGGTACGCTGCCCAACCGGCTAGGTTCAGCATCTTTTGACGGCGAAGGAACAGCTACACAACGCACTATATTGTTAGAAAATGGCGTGCTGCAAAATTATCTTTATGATTGCCTGTCAGCGGCAAAGGCCAATACCGTTTCTACAGGAAATGGCATGCGAAGTTCTTATAAAGGGGTGCCTCATGTGGGTTGCAGTAATTATTATTTAGCAGCGGGAAATCAGAGTCCAGAAGAGCTTGTTGCCGCTGTGCGGCGAGGCCTCTATGTTACAGAAATTTTAGGAGCCCATACGGCCAATCCAGTTTCGGGCGATTTTTCCTTTGGTGCTTCTGGTATTTTGATTGAAAAAGGAAAACTTGTGCGGCCAGTACGGGGCATTACGATTGCCGGTAATTTTCAAAAACTGCTGCAAAAGGTAAATGGCGTAGCTAATGATTTAATATTTTATGGAAGCCAGGGCGCTCCGACAATTCGAATTGCCGATATTGCTGTCAGTGGCACGTAAAATCTGTAAAAAATATGATTTCTATCTTGTCGGAGTCAGGAAGTTTATGGTATCATAAAAAACGAGGTGAGTATGTTGCGTATTTTAGTTTTAAATGGTCCAAATTTAAATTTATTGGGAACAAGAAAACCTGAAATTTATGGTACTACAACACTGGCAGATATTGAACAGCAAATGCGGCAGCGTGCTGAAGCATTGGGCTGTCAGCTTGATTTTCTGCAGAGCAACCATGAAGGGGTGCTGGTAGAAGAAATTCAGAAAGCAAAAGGGAAGTATCAGTATATCATTTTGAATGCTGCTGCCTACACCCACACCAGTGTCGCCATTCGAGATGCTATTGAAGCGGTCGAAGTTCCAACCATCGAGGTGCATATGAGTAATATCCATGCGCGGGAGGCTTTCCGGCATAATTCTTGGCTGGCGCCGGTATGTGTAGGGCAGATTTGTGGATTTGGTGCAAAGAGCTATCTGCTGGCTTTACAATATGCGGCAGAAATGGGGCAATAACGTCATGAATAGAAAAAGGATTGAAAAAATACAGGCAAAAATGAAAGCGTTGGATTTGGATGGTTTTCTGGTCATGTCAAAAGAAAACCGCCAGTATCTAACAGGATTTACGGGTACCTTTGGTTGGGTATTGGTAACACAGAGTAATGTTTACTTGATGACTGATTTTCGTTATATTGAGCAAGCGCAGAAGCAAGCTATGGGATGTAAGCTGGTGCAGTTTCGTCAGTATGCGCCAGTGGTTACCCTGCGTATGCTGATGGAAGAGTTGGAAGTGGTAACTTTAGGGATTGAAAGCGACCGGATGACTGTAGAAGAATTTGAACTGCTGGCCAATCAGGTGCGTCGGAAAGCCATTACGCCTTTAAAAGGTTTTGTGGAGAAAATCCGACAGATTAAGGATGAAGCAGAAATCGCCTTGTTGGCGCGGGCAGAAGAAATTGGTGACGAAGCTTTTTCACATGTGTTAAACTTGATTAAGCCTGGTATGACGGAGCAGGAAATTGCCATGGAATTGGAATTTCAGATGCGTCGCAGCGGTGCGTCCGGCGTTAGCTTCGATACCATTGTGGCATCGGGGAAACGTTCTTCTATGCCTCATGGTGTGGCTTCTGACAAAAAAGTTGAAGTGGGTGATTTTATCACCATGGATTTTGGTTGTGTTTATCAGGGATATTGTTCTGATATGACGAGAACAATTGCATTGGGAAAAGTTGACGAAAAGCAAGAAACAGTTTATAATCTAGTAAGAAAAGCACAGGAGGCTTCTCTGCAGGCAATCAAAGCCGGCGTAACTGGTAAAAAAATTCATGCAGTGGCGCAGAATGTGTTTCAGGATGCGGGATATGGTCCCTTTTTTGGACACGGCCTCGGACATAGTGTAGGGCTGGAAATTCATGAAGAACCAAGATTTTCTCCGCGGGAAGAAAATATAATTCCAGAGAATACAGTCATCAGTGTGGAGCCTGGTTTGTATCTGCCAAACTGGGGCGGTGTCAGAATAGAGGACTTGGTTGTCGTGAAAAAGGATGGCTATATAAATTTGACCCATTCGCCAAAAGAATTAATTATTTTATAGGAGGGCGTTGTATGATTGATACAAGCGATTTCAAGACAGGCTTAACAATTGAATTAGATGGAGAACCATGTAAAATTGTGGACTTCCAGCACGTAAAACCGGGGAAAGGTGCAGCTTTTGTAAGAACAAAAATTAAAAACCTGAAAACTGGTGCTTCCATTGAACGGACTTTCCGTCCAGGTGAAAAATTCCAGGAAGCTGTGATGGAACGCAAGCAGATGCAGTACCTGTATTTTGATGGGGAATCCTATGTATTTATGGATAATAACACCTATGAACAGAGCAATTTGACAGAAGCCCAGTTAGGCGGTGGAGAAAAATTCTTGAAAGAAAACATGGATTGTCTTGTCACCAGCTTTAAAGGTGAAGTTATGGAAGTGGAACTGCCAAACACAGTTGAATTGAAGGTTATAGAAACTGAACCGGGCATTAAAGGCAGCACTGCGTCTGGTGGCAGTAAACCTGCAACTTTGGAAACCGGTGCGGTTGTCAATGTTCCTTTCTTTGTAAATGTGGATGATGTTCTGCGTATTGATACCAGAACCGGCGCTTACATCGAAAGAGCATAACAAATAAATTAGGAGTTTCCCTTATTTTGAAAGGAGTTTTTCGCGTATGGATATCTATGGAAAAATGGCGTATCTGAAAGGCATGCTGGATGGTATGGATTTGGAAGATGCCAGAGAAAAGAAATTATTTGCAACAATCATTGATGTTCTGGACGAGCTGGTAGAAGCAGTGGATGATCTTTATGAAGAACAGGATGAACTGCAAGAATATGTGGAGTCCATTGACACGGATTTGGAAGACGCAGAAGAACTTCTGGATATCATGGATGAAGATCTGGGTCTTGTAGAAGAAATTCTGGGGATTGAAGATGAAGACTTCTGTCAGTATGACTATGACGATGATGAATGCGACGGTGATTGCGAAGACTGTGATGAGGATTGCGAGTTGGAGGACGATGCAGAAATTATCGAAGTGGAATGCCCGGAATGCGGCGAAGTAGTTTGCTTCTATGATGAAATGCTGGATGACGATGATGTTGATACGGTGGAAATTCTTTGTCCAAAATGTGATGCCGTTGTGTATACCTTTGAAAAGGATTTAGTAGAAGATTTAGACGATGATGTTGCCTTTGATGACGACGAGGAATAGAGACAACAGGGTTGTTGGTAAAAAGCTCATGTTACGGCATGGGCTTTTTTCTGTTGCTGTTGGTTTTGTTGCAGGATATTTGCAACAGGAAAAGAAAGGACAGACGGAAAATGGAATTACAGAAAATGAAGACCAAGGAAATAGCGTTGTTATTACAACAAGTTGAGGAAACTGCGTGGCCTCAACTATTGGCAGCTTTGCAGCGGGATTCGCGACGTTCGGTGCAGGCAATGGCTCAGCGCTTACAGCGACAGATGGAAAAGCAAGAGGTTGAACGCCAGCGAGTTGCTGCAATGTGGCAATTTGAACAGCAGGCGAAAACGAGAGGCTACCAATGGATTGCTGGGACGGATGAGGTCGGTAGAGGCCCACTGGCAGGGCCAGTAGTGGCTGCGGCAGTAATTTTGCCGGAAAATGTGGAACTGCCGGAAATTAAGGATTCCAAAAAATTGACGGAACAGCAACGGGAGCATTTAAATCAATTAATTCAAGAGCAGGCGGTTGCCTGGGCGATTGCGGAAGTGAGTGAGAAAGAAATAGATGCAATAAATATTTTAGAGGCCAGCCGTTTAGCTATGCAGAAGGCGGTGGAAGGGTTAAACGTAAGACAGACAGCAGATTTTGTCCTAGTGGATGGTTTGCCCAATCCGCAAATTCAACTTCCCTCCCAGGCTATTGTTAAAGGTGACAATAAAAGTATTTCTATCGCAGCAGCCTCTATCATTGCGAAAGTTTATCGGGACCACTTAATGGAGGCTTATGACCAACAGTATCCTGGCTATGGGTTCGCTGTTCATAAAGGCTATCCCACTGCGGAACATATACAAGCCATTACGGAACTAGGACCATGTCCCATTCATCGAATGTCTTTCCGGCCTCTGTGCGATTTGACAGAAAAATAATTGCAATTTAAAAAAGGATTTTTGCTTTTGAAAGTTAGGATATAAAGCAAAAATCCTTTTATGTTACTGCTTGATTTTATTCCATCCATAGCTTTTTATCAAGGGTACGGTATTGGATAGCTTCTGCCAAATGGGACAACTGGATTGTTTCACTATTTGCCAGGTCCGCAATGGTACGGGCTACTTTTAAGATACGATTGTGGGCGCGGGCACTGAGTCCCAGCTTTTGAAAAGCCTGTTCTAAAAATTTGCGGCTTTTCTCATCCAATTGGCAGTATTGCTGAATTTCTGCTGCCGTCATCGCACCGTTTTGGATTGTGCCTGACTGGGCAAATCGTTTTTGCTGTAGCTTTCGGGCAGCGATAACCCTTTGTCGGATGGTAGCGGAGCTTTCTTCTGCTGCGGTGCGGTGTAGGTCCTGAAAGGTAACAGGAACAACTTCCAACTGCAAATCGAAACGGTCTAACAATGGCCCGGAAATTTTGCTGCGGTATTTCTGCAATTGTCCCGGTGTGCAAGTACATTCCCGATGTGGGTCATTGTAGTAACCGCAGGGACAGGGATTCATAGCAGCCACCAATAAAAACTGACAGGGAAACGTGACCTGGGCCTGTACCCGGGAAACTGTCACTTCTTGGTCCTCTAAGGGCTGGCGTAAGGCTTCTAAGACTTCTCGACGGTATTCAGGAAATTCGTCTAAAAATAATACGCCATGGTGAGATAATGAAACCTCTCCGGGATGCGGTATCCGTCCGCCACCGATGATACTGGCTGTGGAAGCGCTATGATGGGGCGAACGAAAGGGACGTTGTAGTATCAGTGGCTGATTGGGCGGCAGCAGGCCAGCAATGCTGTAAATTTTGCTGATGGAAAGGCTTTCTGCAAAGGTCAGTGGCGGTAAAATAGTAGGCAAGGCCTGCGACAGCATGGTTTTGCCGGAACCGGGCGAGCCGACCATAAGAATATTATGGCCTCCAGCGGCAGCAATCTCAAGGGCCCTTTTGGCCTCAGTTTGCCCTCTAATCTGCAAAAAGTCATGGGGACTGGGTACAGCAGCCAATGCTGAAAATTCAGGCAATTTTACCTGCACCGGCTGATACTGAGCTGGATGCTCTAAAAAATGTACTACCTCCCGCAAATGCTGAAAACCGTAGGTGGTAGTGCCGCCAATGGCGCTTTCCTCCTGATTGGCTGCAGGCACAAGTAATTGATAACTGCTGCGGCTGTATTCTAATGAAATCGGGAGTATCCCTTTTACTGGCCGTAAAGAACCGTCTAAACTGAGTTCTCCTAAGAAAAGATAGGAATTGAGATTGTCACAACGCAGTTGTTCGGTGACGGTCAAGATAGCAATGGCGATGGCCAAATCAAAGCTAGGACCTTCTTTACGCAGATAGGCCGGGGCCAGATTAACCACAATACGGCGAGGTGGAAATTCATATCCGGCGTTTTTGATAGCGGTGTGTACTCGTTCTTTGCTCTCTTTAACGGCTGTGTCAGGTAGCCCTACAATGTTCCATGCAGGTAGTCCTGCCGCTGTGTCCACTTCAATATCCACCAGATGAACCGATAATCCTAATAAGGTTGTACTTTTTAATTGCGCCAGCATAGCATCATCTCCAATTATTTCCATTTTACATAGTATAGCATAGAAAATATTGAATTTCAAGAAATTGTAAATTATTTTTCGATTTTTCTATCAAAGTGGGTAGGAAAATGCTATAATAAAGGACACAATCGGAAATAAACAGCAAAACTTTTTGCAGCAAGGGAATGACGGGGAAGTCATTGCTGAAAAATTTGTTGCAATTTTAGGAAAAGCAGTATGAAAACTATAGAAAATTAGAAAGAAAGGGGAATTGTATTGGCTGTACAATTTATTGTCGGTCCCGCCGGTAGTGGTAAGAGTAGCTATGTGATGAGAACCATTGCCGATAGCTTGCAGGAAAAACGACGCAAAAAAATAATCATTATGGTGCCGGAACAGGCGACCTTTTGTTATCAATATGAACTAATCAATCAATACGGACTATCCGGTGTGCTAACGCTGGAAATTCTCAGTTTTCAACGGTTGGCGCGTACCGTAATGCAGCAGACCGGAGGTTTGGCCTGTCATCCCGTCGATGATTTGGGCAAGCTGCTCATCTTGCGGCGCTTGCTGCAGCAGGAGCCGGAGAACTATCCCTTTTTAAATCAGTCGGTCAATCGGCCTGGCTATCTGTTAAAAATCGGACAGGCCTTGCAGGAATTGAAGCGCTATCAAATCAGCAGCCAGAGATTGCAGCAAACCATAGCTAAGCAGGAACTGCCACAGACGTTGTTTACCTGCAAATTGAGGGAACTCGCAGCACTGTATGACCAGTATGATGGATTTTTGGCCCAGGACTATCTGGATAGCGAGGATGTGCTGGAGCTTTTGTTAAAACGGTTGGAGCAAAAAGAATTTTTGCAAGATACGGAAATCTGGGTAGATGAGTTTTATGACTTTACGCCGCAGGAATTTGCCGTTTTGGGCGCTTTGATGAAGCAAGCGGCTCAGGTGCATATTGTGTTGCCGGTTGATTTGCAAAATCAAAATTTAGGTCGGCAATCGGCTTTTCACAGTACCATGAAAACCTTACAGCGATTACGGCAACTGGCCCAGGAGCAGAAAATTCCCGTATTGCCCGATTTGATTTGCGCGACGCCTTTGCGCTGGCAGCAGACACCGGATTTGGAATTTTTGGAGCAGCAATATTTTTCCATTGGCACGGTCAGATGGCAGGGAACGCCTGCCCATTTAGCTTTGCTGCAGGGGCAGAACCGCATGGCTGAGGTGGATGCGGTGGCTCGCAGAATTCGTCAGCTTTGCAGGGAGCAAGGCTATCGTTATCGGGAAATTGGCATTTTTATGCGGGGAGATCAATACGAGCTGTTATTGGAAACCGTGTTAGCCGACTATGAAATTCCTTATTTTGTGGACCATAAAGAAACAGTGTATCAGCATCCATTGACAGAATTGCTGCTGTCTGTGTTTGAGATTTTTCATAGCGGTTGGTCCTATCCAAGTATGTTTCGTTTTTTAAAAACGGACTTATTGCCTTTTGCCCAGCAAGAGTTAGATTTGCTGGAAAACTATGTATTACAGTATGGTATTCGGGGCAATAGCTGGTATCAGCAAAAGGAGTGGATTTATGGCTCCGACGATGAAGAACTGCTGGCCATGCTTAATGCTTTGCGACGACAGATTGCAGCGCCTTTGCGACAGTTGCAGTCAGCGCTAGCCCAGCCGCAGACTGCCGCTCAGATTATTGCTGCGTTGTATGCGATGCTGGAGGCTTATCAAGTACCCAAGCAACTGGAGGCAATGTGCCAAGAGGCGTTAGAGCAGGGCTTATTAGAAACGGTGCAGGTACATCAGCAAATTTGGGATAGGGTGATTCAGATTTTCAACCAGATTGACCAGCTTTTGCAGGACATGCCCCTTTCTGCGGAGGAGTTTTCCGTTTTATTGCATGCGGCGTTTGATAATCTGGATTTGGGCCTTCTGCCCAATAGCTTGGACCAGGTATTTATCGGTTCTTTGTCCCATTCCCGTAGCCGCAACCTACGCGCTGTTTTTGTAATGGGTCTCAATGAAGGTGTTTTTCCGGCCAAAGCAGAACAGGACGGATTTTTCAACGATTTAGAAAAACAAACTCTTCGAGAAATGGGCTTGGAACTGTCGCCGAACAGTACACAGAAGCTCTATGACGAACAATTTCTTGTATACCTAGCTCTAACCAGAGCGTCCGATGATGTATCGCTTAGTTATTCGTTGGCTGATGAGGACGGCAAAGCCTTACGACCCTCCGGTATTGTGGATAAACTGCACCGCTTATATCCAGAGCTGGCAGAGCAGCCTGTACAGTGGCCACCCGGAGAGGGACAGGAACTATTGCCCTATCTTAATCATCCCAATAAGGCCATGGGGCTGCTGGGCAGTCATTTAACCGCTGCTGAGCCGCCGGAGCGGCAGGAAATATGGGCAGAATTGTATAATTGGTTTCTGGAACATCCCACACCGTTGTTTCATCAGGTGCGACACAGCCTGCAGCACGAGGAACAGTTGACCCAGCGGCAATTAAGCAGCACCCAAGTCTATGGCACACCGCTGCATCTCAGCGTGTCGGCGCTGGAAAAATACCGGCAGTGTCCTTATAGTTATTTTCTGACCTACGGACTGCGCTTAAAAGAACGGTCGTTATATAAAATGGAAGCGGTAGATGTGGGACAGTTTTATCACACCGCCATTGAACAGTTCAGCAGTTATCTTTTGGAGCAGCAAATTTCCTGGCAATCGTTAGAGGCGGAGCAGGTAAAGGCTATCATGGCCATGATTGTGGAGCAACTGGCGCCGGCTATGCAGAATGAAATTCTACTTAGCACCGGTCGTTATCGATATCTGCGTCACCGGTTGCAAAAAACACTGGAACATTCGGCTTTACTGCTGATGGAACATGGCCAGCGGGGGGATTTTGTTCCAGTCGCCTTGGAGGCCGATTTTGGCACTGGCAAAAGCAAGCTGCCCCATTGGAAAATTGCTTTGCAGGACGGTACGCTGCTGACGCTGCAAGGGCGGATTGATCGCATTGAACAGGCCAAGGCAGATGGCAAGCACTATCTGCGCATCATTGATTTCAAAACCGGTACGCAAGGTTTAAATTTAGCCGATATTTATTATGGTTTAAAAATTCAATTGCTCACCTATTTACAAGTGGCGCTGCAATATTATGCGCAGCTAGTACCGCCAGGAGAAACACTGTTGCCTGCCGGTGTGCTTTATTATTTCTTCCGCAGTGGCATCGTCAGTACAGAAGGTCCTGTCAGTGCCAAAGAAGCAGAGGCGCTGCACATCAGCAAGCTAAAAGCTGACGGCTTGTTGGTGGCTGATATGAAAGCGCTGAAGCTGGCTCAACGGGATTTGAGTACAGGCAGCAGTACATTGTTGCCATTATCGTTATTAACTAAAGCTGCGCCTTATCTGGAGGATGCAGAGGCTTTTGCCGAGCTGGAAAATCCTTTGGAACTGTTTGGCAAACGAAATACGACAGTGGTAACGCAAGAGCAATTAGCCCTATTGCTGCAGCATACTAAACGGATGATTGCCGCTTTGGGCGAAGAAATTCATCGGGGTAATATTGCTGTGCGTCCTTGCCGCATCCGGCAGTTTATTGGCTGCCAGTATTGCAGCTATCAGGCTATTTGTCAGATTGAGACAGTGGATATATTAAAAAACAGCGAGGAACTGCTGCCGTTGGAACGGGAAGAAATCTGGCGGCGGTTGTCGCAGGAGGAAGGAGGACAGGCCAATGCCTACATGGACAACAGAACAACAGCAGGCCATTGATTTGCGGGGAAAAAGTTTGTTGGTAGCGGCAGCAGCCGGCTCCGGCAAAACGGCGGTACTGGTGGAACGAATTATTCAAATTATCAGCGATGAAGCTTGCCCTGTTGATTTGGACCAGTTGCTGGTGGTTACCTTTACCAATGCAGCGGCGGCAGAGATGAAGGAGCGCATCGGTGCTGCCATTCAGAAACAACTGCTGGAACATCCTATGTCCGAGCATTTATACCGGCAGAGTATGTTGCTGCAGAAAGCACAGATTACCACGCTGCACGCCTTTTGTCTGGATTTGGTGCGGCAGAATTTTTTCCGGCTGGGCTTGGACCCACAACTGAAAATTGCCAATGAGACAGAAAATCAATTACTTTTGTCTGAAGCTCTGGACGAAGTGCTGGAGCGTTATTACAGCGATGAGGAGTGCTTAGAGAAATTTGTGCAGTTGGTAGACTGTTACGGCGGCAAAGAGGATGAACAACTGCGGAGCGTGCTGCTACAGATATATCAAATGGCGCAAAGTATGGCGCAGCCGGAAAAATGGCTGCAAGATCTGACAAAAGCCGGACAGATTGATTGGTTCGCCCAAGCACAGCAAGAAGTGATCCGCCAGTTGCGGTTTGTACAGAGGCAATTAATTAACGCAGTCAATTTAGCCAGCAACGACGCTGGTTTGCAGGGCTATTTGCTCCATATGGAGCGGGAGTACGACTGGAGCTGTGAATTGCTGACAGCGTTAGAAGAAGGCTGGGACGTATTGGCTGAGAAGTTGTCCGCTGGCGGTTTCAGTCGCTTACCTGCTGCCAAAAAGGGCACCTTTGATGAAGGGTGTAAAGAGCAGGTCACCGCATATCGAGATGCCGCCAAAAAGCAGTTGGAAAAGTTGCGCAAGGAATATTTTAGCCGTTCTCAAGCGGAGCAATTAGCCGATATCGCGGACCAAGAGCCAACGCGGCAGCTTTTGGTGGAATTGGCGTTGGCTTTGATGGAAGCGTTTCAGCAAAAAAAGGCAGAAAAGGGTCTGATGGATTTTCACGACATGGAGCATTTCTGCTTTCAGTTGCTTTATGAAGAAGAGGAAAGCGGCGTTTTGCAGCGTACTGAGCTGGCTCAGGTATTACAATGCCGTTATGCCGAGGTGATGGTGGACGAATATCAGGACATCAATGATCTGCAGGAGGCTATTTTGCAGGCGGTCAGCCGGGATGATAATCTCTTTATGGTGGGCGATATCAAACAGAGTATTTATGGCTTTCGCATGGCCAACCCTCAACTTTTTGCCGGAAAATATCAGCAGTTTCCTGCCAACGGTAACGGCTGTTGTCAGCGCTTAGATTTAAACCGCAATTTTCGTTGTCGGCAAAATGTGGTGAATGGTGTTAATCAGGTTTTTGCCCAGTTGATGACCGGACAGGATGGCGATTTATTATATGATGAGCAGGCTGCTTTGGTTTACGGTGCCGATTATCCGGAGGTGCTGGCAGGGCAGCAGCCGGTACCGGAGCAAATTCAGCTTTTGGTGCTGACTGATGGCCAAGCTCCGGCAGAAGACAGCGAAGCAGCGGAGCAGCCTTTATCAGCCATGGAAGAAGAGGGGTTGTTGCTCTGTCAGCAGATGCAGCAGTTGATAGCAGAAAAGGCTCAGGTTTATGACAAAAGATTGCAGCAGTACCGCGCTGTTACCTGGCGGGATATGGTAGTACTGCTGCGGGCTCCGAAGGGCGCTGGCGCTGTATATGCCCGTATTTTAAAAGAAGCTGGAATTCCGGCGGCGGTAGATACCGGAGACGGCTATTTTTCCGCTTGGGAAATTCAATTGCTGCTGGCCATGCTGCATATGATTGATAATCCCTTGCAGGATTTGCCGTTGCTAGCAGTGTTGAAAGCGCCCTTTTTCCAGTTCAGCGAAGAAGAACTGGCGCAATTGAGAATGCTGCAGCCCCGAGGCTATTTTTACGGCTGTCTGCAAAAGGCGGCTGTACCGGATGGCTTGCAGATGGTAGATAATGGTTTGCAGCAGAAAACAGAAAATTTTCTAAAGCAGTTGCAGCAGTGGCGGCAACTGGCACGACAGTTGGATTTGAGCAAATTAATCTGGCAGCTTTACAAGGATACAGGCTTTTATGAATATGTGGGTGCTCTGCGGGACGGCGTACAGCGGCAAGCCAATTTGCGGGCGTTGCACGAGCGAGCTCGGGCTTATGAAAAAACCAGCTTCAAAGGTGTATTTTCTTTTCTGCGCTTCCTAGAGCAAATGCAGGAAAATCAGGCCGATTTGGAGCCAGCCCGCGTTTTAAGCGATAACGAAAATGTGGTGCGTATTATGAGCATTCACAAAAGCAAGGGTTTGGAATTTCCCATCGTGTTTATCGGCGGCTTGGGGCGGCGTTTCAATTTCCGCGACGCGCAGCAGGAATTTTTGTTGCATAAGGACTACGGCTTGGCTTTTTCTGCGGTGGACGGCCAGTTGGAAATTAAATATCCGACCATTGCCCAGCGAGTGATTGCTCAGAAAAAACGGCTGGAGGTTCTGCAGGAGGAAAAGAGGGTGCTTTATGTGGTTATGACCCGAGCACGGGAACGGTTGTATCTTTTAGGTAGTTGTGCTGATGCAGAGAAAAAGAAAGAGGTGCCCGTGGAAAAAGCCCAGTGTTATTTGGATTGGCTGCTGCCGTTGCCGCTTTCTCAGCCGTTGTGGCAGGTGCAGTTCATTCCGGCTGGCAGTATAGATTGTGCGGAGAGTGAGGTTCAGCTGGCGCCGCCCTTACGGCAGGCGTTAGAAGCAGGTAAGCCCTTAAAAACCAGCGGACGTTGGAGAAAGACTATCGATGCTCAACTGGGTTGGCAGTATGCGCAGCCCCAGTTTATCACTGTAAAAGCCCAATCTTCCGTAACAGAACTCAAGCAAAAAGTAAATCCCTTTCATTCCGAAGAAGACCTGCAATTCAGCTTTGACAGCCGGCCAGAGGCAGTGGTAGCCAAGGAAGGGCTGACCTCGGCAGAGCGGGGAACGCTACTCCATCTGTTGTTAAGTCGAGTGGATTTGGAGGCAGAAATCAATGCCGACTATCTAAAGGAATTGATTGCCTATTTAGAGGCCAATAAGTTCATTGCCGCCGGTGCTGCCGACGGTCTGCGGCTGCAGGGTGTGCTGGACTTTTACCAAAGCTCGTTGGGACAACGATTTCTAGCTGCAGACAAGGATAAGCGTTATCGGGAGATGCCGTTCATCACTGCGTTGGACAGCCACATGCTGGACGAAACCCTGCCTGCGGGAGAAAAAAATATACTGGTGCAGGGGATTATCGACTGCTTATGGCAGGAAGAAGACGGCGGCTGGGTGCTGGTGGATTACAAAAGCGATAACCTCGGCAAAAGCCAGACCCATTTACTTTTAGAGCGTTATGGCGGACAAATTGCGCTGTATCGGTACGCGGTGGAGCAAATTTTAGGACAGCCGGTGAAGGAATGTTATTTTTATTTGGTGCCTAGCGGGCTGATTGTGCCAGCTTAGGGGGGTGAACTATATGCAAGAAACGATTTTAGTAGTAGATGATGAAAAAGAGATTGCCGATTTGGTGGAGCTTTATCTGCGCAATGAAAACTACCGCGTGCTGAAATGCTATAACGGCAGCGATGCCTTGCAGCAGCTGAATCAACCTATTTCGTTGGCCATTTTGGATGTCATGCTGCCTGATATAGACGGCTTTGCTCTCTGCCAGAAAATTCGGCAGGCACATTTCTTCCCCATTATTATGCTGACCGCCCGAGTGGAAGAGCTGGACAAGATTACCGGTCTGACGCTGGGCGCCGATGATTATATTACAAAACCCTTTCAGCCTTTGGAGCTGGTGGCACGGGTTAAAACACAGCTACGCCGCTACACCCGATATAATCAGGTGCAGCGGGAATCGGAGAAACAGGAAATCGCGTTGGGCGGTCTGTATATCTGTCGGGATAATCACAAATGTATGCTGAACGGCGCAGTCTTGGCGCTGACGCCGCTGGAATTTGATATTCTCTGGTATCTGTGCAGCCATCAGGGGCAGGTGGTATCCTCCGAAACGCTGTTTGAAGCAGTGTGGGGCGAAAAATACTTGGAGAATAACAACAATACGGTGATGGCCCATATTGCCCGTTTACGGGAAAAAATGCAGGAGCCGCCCCGCAAACCTAAATATATCAAAACTGTTTGGGGGGTGGGCTATACCATTGGCTAAATATTTTGCCTTGACAAAACAAAAACATCAGGTGCGGCTGTCGCGAAAGCTGTTTGTGCGTTATTTGCTATCGCTGCTGGGGATGGTATCCGGTTATTTTACGCTGGCGCTGCTGTTTGTGGTGATTTATGCTACATTCCGATTGGGAAATATCGTTCCTGCGCGGATGTTCTATGAATATCTCAGCTTCCACCGGGAAGATATCAGTATTCTGGTCTTGTTTTTTGGCTGGCTGTTTCTTACCTACCGCTGCATTTATCAGGCGTTGTCTTATTTAGATGCGCTGGTAGCTGCTTCGGAGCAGATGGTACAGCAACCAGAGCAAACAGTAGAGCTGCCTCCCGATTTAAGTGCTATACAAACAGAATTGAATTTGGTACGGGAGCAGACTTTGCGTAATGCTGCGGCTGTCAAGGACGCAGAGCAACGCAAAAACGATATGCTGGTTTACCTAGCCCACGATTTAAAAACACCGTTGACCAGTGTAATTGGCTATCTCACCCTATTACGAGATGAACCGCAGATTTCCATCGAGCTGCGGGCTCGCTATACCCATATTGCGTTAGATAAAGCAGAGCGCTTAGAAGAGCTGGTTAATGAATTTTTTGAAATTGCCCGATTTAATCTAACCACGATGACCATAGAGCAGCAACCCATTCATCTAAGCCGCATGCTGGAACAGCTTACCTATGAGTTTACGCCTATTTTAGCTGAAAAACAATTGCGCTGGGATCTGCAAATTGCTGCCGATATAGAAATAAACGGCGATGCCGATAAACTGGAGCGGGTTTTTGATAATTTAATCCGTAACGCCGTTCACTACAGTGATGCTGGCAGCGCAATTCAGGTATCCTTAATGGCAGAAAACGGTGGCGCCCAACTGCAGATTACCAACCAGGGCCGCACCATTGCGCCAGAAAAATTAGAGCGTATCTTTGAACAGTTTTTCCGTTTAGATGCCGCCCGTTCCAGCAGCACTGGCGGCGCAGGTTTGGGGCTGGCCATTGCCAAAGAGCTGGTAGAGCTGCATGACGGCACGATTAGCGCTCAAAGCAGCGATGGTACCGTTACTTTTACGGTGTGGCTGCCGGCATCGTAAGAAAATCTTAAGAAATCGACAAGAAAATCCTCAGAAAGTATACAGAAAAGCTCAAAACAAAAGCATGACTCGTTTGGTACCATAAAGGTAACAACGGGACATGCTTTTTTTAACTAAAAGATAACCATAATTCTCACAGAAAAATACTGGAAAGGATTTGATAACGATGCAAACGAAACAAACTGAGCAAATTAAGCTAACGGAAGATAAGCGATTACAGGTAGCAGTCTTTTTTGGCGGCTGTTCTCCAGAATATCTGGTGTCACTGACTTCTGCGGCGGCAGTCATTACCCATTTAGATAGGCAGCGTTTTGCGCCAGTGCTTATCGGCATTTCCCGGCAGGGACAGTGGTACTACTATACCGGAGAGGTGAACCGCATTGCACAGGATACTTGGTGTGAGCCGCGCTTTTGCCGTTCGGCGGTTTTGCAGCCGGGCAGCAGGCAATTGCTGGTGTTTGGAGCTGACGGCGTGCAGGTAGAGCAGACGATTGCCCTTGATGTGGCGTTTCCTGTTTTGCATGGCAAAAATGGAGAAGATGGAACGGTGCAGGGCTTTTTGCAGTTAGCTGGCGTTCCGCTGGCTGGCTGTGGCGTGCTGAGCGCAGCCTTATGTATGGATAAATGGCGCGCCCATCAGTTGGCGGCGGCCAATGGCATTGCTGTTCCGGCGGCAGTGCTACTGCAAAAAGAGGATAAGCTTGCCGACAAGCAGACGGAGATTGACGCTTTAGGCTATCCGCTGTTTGTGAAGCCGGTGCGGGCTGGATCTTCTTATGGAATCAGCAAAGTTGCAAATAAAGGACAACTGGTGGAGGCTATTGCAGCAGCGCGACAATATGACGATACTGTGTTGCTGGAGGAAGCCGTTGACGGTTTTGAGGTGGGCTGTGCCGTTATGGGCAGCCAGATACTGACCGTGGGGGAGGTAGACGAGATTGAATTAAATGGCGGATTTTTTGATTTTTCAGAAAAATATACGCTGCAGAATTCAGCTATCCATGTACCGGCCCGAATCAGCGCGGAAAAAGCGGCGGAAGTAAAAGCGACTGCCCGGCGGATTTATCACATTTTAGGCTGCAGCGGTTTTGCCCGGGTAGATTTATTTCTCACACCGGAGGGTGCGCTGCTGTTTAACGAGGTTAATACCATTCCCGGTTTTACGGTCCACAGCCGTTTTCCCAATATGATGAAGGCGGCTGGATTTTCCTTTACGGAGTTATTGACGGAATTTTTAGAACAGGCGGTGTGAAGATGATAACGATTTTGATTTCGCCACAAGATATTTATACTGGCCCTTTAATTTTAGTCAATCGTCAGCATCCTTGCCGGTTGCAAGAAGAAAAGTTGCCGCTGCTGCTGGTACAGCAGGGCAGTTCTATACAGCTTTGCGCCCAGGCAACGTTGGCCTTACAAAAATTATTGCAGTATATTGGTGCACAACAGGATATTGCGGCGGTCAGCGGTTGGCGCTCATTGGTGGAGCAGCAACAAATCTGGCAGCAATCCCTTGATGACAGCGGTTTGGAATTTACCCAGCAGTATGTGGCGCTGCCAGGTTGTAGCGAGCATCAAACCGGATGGGCCATTGATGTAGGCTATAATCACGGTGTTATTGATTTTATCCGTCCGGCCTTTCCCCATTCTGGCATTTGCCAGACCTTTCGGGAGCAAGCAGCAGCCTTTGGTTTTATTGAGCGTTATCCCCAAGGGAAAGAGGCTGTGACTGGCATCGCCTATGAGCCTTGGCATTTTCGTTATGTGGGTGTGCCCCATGCCGCTATCCTTGTCGAGCAGGGCTTCACTTTGGAAGAATATGTGGCCTTTTTGCGGCAATACCCTTATGGCGAAGAGAGTTTGGTGTGGCAAGAGGCAGGAAGCAGTTATGAGATTTCCTTTTTAGAGATAAAACAGTCTTGTACGGTGCATTTGCCAGAGCATTGCCAGATATCGGGCAATAACGTAGATGGAATGATTGTTACTGTGGAAAGGGGCATCTGCTGTGGATAACCAGCAATACGGTGGATTGGATTGGGGCCGTATGATAGCAGCTTTGCTGGTGGTAGCCATTCACACCTCGCCGCTTACTACTTACAGTGCTGAGGCAGACTGGTTTTTCACCCGGGTACTGGCCCGTACAGCAGTGCCATTGTTTTTACTAATCAGCGGATTTTTTCTACTGCCTGACTACCTCTTTACTGATAAGCCCAAGAAACAGGCGCAAAAGCGCATGCAAAAATTTTTCCTGAAAAACAGTAAGTTCTATCTGGCGGCAGTATTGCTTTATTTGCCGCTTGGGTTTTATGCTGGCCTATATCAGCATTGCAGTCTGACGGACTGGCTACGTCTTTTGTTGGTGGACGGCAGCTTCTATCATCTTTGGTATTTTCCTGCTGTCCTCACTGCAGTAGCACTGCTTTGTTTCTTACGTCGGTGGCTGTCGCCGAAACAACTGACAGGATTGGTACTGCTGCTTTACGGCGTGGGGCTTTTAGGAGATAGTTATTACGGATTGGCGCAGCAGTTTAGGCCACTTGCTGTCTTCTATGAAAAATTATTTCAAGTTTGTTCTTATACCCGCAATGGCTTTTTTCTGGCTCCAGCCTTCTTGCTAATGGGTGCATGGATAGGCCGAAAGATGGGACAAAAACATTGGCAAGGCGAGCGATTGCATCTGATAGATTTGCTGCCGGCATTATTGTTGTTGACGGCGGAAGCCTGCTTGCTGCGTGGTCTGGATTGGCCCCGTCACGACAGTATGTATCTTTGTTTGCTGCCTGTTTTATACGGAGTATTCCAACTGCTTTTGCAGTGGAACATTAGCGCGCCGGTTTTGCTGCGGCCTTTGAGCGCCTGTGTGTATGTACTGCATCCGCTGGTGATTGTATTGGTGCGGGGTGCGGCTAAATTGTTGGGCCTGACGGCTTTTCTGATAGAGAACAGCCTTTTACACTATTTAGCTGTTTGTCTATTATCGGTGCTGCTTTCGCTGTTATGGCTTAAGTTACAGACGATATGGAAACAAAGAAAGTAGGAATAGTAGAAAGTAACAAAACTAGAAACTAAGCAAGATAGTAGAAAGGAAGTTGCCGATGAAAGCCTTGATTTTAGAAAGCTATGCCGCGTTTACTGCGCTGTTTCCTTTTGTGCTGGCGGTTTGTTTAGGTAGCGGTGGACGGCGAACAAAACCATTATCCGTCTTACTTTTGACTGTATTTGCTGTTTATATTGCCGCAGTATTAAGCGTGACTGGAGCAGGAACTTTGTATGATTGCGGCATTTATGGTCTGCAAGTACGGACGGAACAGCTTAATCTTTTGCTTTTCTCCCAGGAAATTGACAAAGTCGCTTATCTGCAAAATATTTTGTTGTTTGTGCCATTGGGTTTGCTGCTGCCGCTTTTATGGCCTGATATGCGCAAGCTAAAAGCGGTTTTTATAAACAGCCTCGGTTTTTCGCTGTTGCTGGAATTGAGCCAGCTTTGCAACAATCGATGTACTGATGTGGATGACTTGCTGCTGAATACCTTGGGCGCTTTGATGGGCTATGGTTTGGCCGAGCTGCTGCTGGCTTTGCTGCCCGGCTTGGCATGGCAGGAGGTGCAGCCCACAAGGGAGCCATGTTTTTTTATCGCGGTGATGTTTTGTGGACGATTTTTGCTCTTTCATGAAATGGGCATAGCCCGTTTGTTATATGGATTTTAAATAAAGCTATCTTCTTTTTCAACTGTCTATCAGATGCATTCAATAGCAAATCTGATAGGCAGTTTTGTCGTATCCTCAAAACAATTATTTTACAGCCTCTAAAAGCGCAGAAAAACACATATTTTGGACTTGAAAATAAAAGTAAATATTTTTACATATTCCAATGCACATACTAAATTCGAAACCAATAATCAAGAGGCATATTGTATGTTTTAAACAGATGGTAAATCAAAAGTAAAAAGACAGGAAGTCGGTTTCTGTGAATTAGATTAAGGTATACAGAATTTTATCAAACAGTAAGAAGAAATTTGTGGTACGGCTCTACTAAAGCAGCGGAAAAATATGAATTGAATACTGCGAAAGAGTTCTGTGGAATTTTTGGCTTGCCTTCCGCAGCTAAAGAGAGATTCCAGCTTTTGTGGACTTGTTATTCTATACTTGAATAATAATCTATGTTTTAATGAAAAAAATGTTGCTATCTTAAAATGTCTAAAAAAGAGAGATTTCTGTTTTACTGTATAAAAGCCAGCAGCTTTTCTCATACTAAAAAAATAATTTTTCTATTTTGAAAAACGTAGAGGAGGCGCTAGCTATGGCAGAGGAACAGAATCAGGAGCCGGAGGTTTTACTGGAGAATTACGGAACCACCGCATTGCCCATTCCAGAAAGTACGCCTATTCATTGCTTGACTATTATCGGGCAAATTGAAGGCCATATGATTTTGCCGCAGAATAATAAAACTACCAAGTACGAGCATTTAATTCCTCAACTGATTGCCATTGAGCAGGACCCGGAGGTAAAGGGTGTGCTGATTATTTTAAATACGGCGGGCGGTGATGTGGAATCGGGCTTAGCCATTGCTGAGGCTATTCGAGGCTTGAGTAAGCCAAAAGTATCCATTGTGATGGGCGGTGGGCACAGCATTGGCGTACCCATCGCTGTATCCAGCGATTATTCCTTTATTGCGCCCAGCGCTACCATGACCATCCATCCGGTTCGGCTGACCGGTATGGTGATTGGCGTACCGGCTACCATGGAATATATTGAGCGGATGCAGGACAGGGTGGTAGCTTTTGTGACGGCCAATTCCCATATTGACGAGAGGACTTTTCGTCAGTTGATGCTGACTGTTGGCGAGCTATCACAGGATATCGGTACAGTAATTGTGGGAAAAAAAGCGGTAGAGTGCGGTTTGATTGATGAAGTGGGCAGCATTAAGGAGGCAATGGTCAAGCTGAATACAATGATAGAAGAACGGGAGGCCAAGCAGAATGATTGACGTTTATTATACCTTACAGCCGCCTTGTTTGGAATTACAGCAAGGTGGCAACCAGTCTGCCAGCCGTTTGGTCTGTTATAAAGGAGTTCCTGTCTATGTACAGCCTTATGATGAAAATCGTTGGCAAATTACAGGACTTTGCAGCACCAATCCGGCCCATTTCTTAAGAGCCGATTTGCAGCCCGGCGCTTTTATTCCGTTGTTTCAGCAGACGAAATAGCGCGGAAAATAAAAGTGAGGCAATGAATACAGGATATGTTTTTGAAATAGGCCTTCCATCGGCTTAGAATTGTGGTATAATAAAAAAAACTTTGGGGAAAGGACGGGATAGCAGGTGGTGCGGGAACAATTCCATAATTTGACGGAGCAAAGGGAAAAAGCTATACTGGTGTTGCTGCCGGAGCCGAAAGAAAACTGGCAGGAAGAAGATTTATATCAGGAATTGGTAGAATTAAGCTGTAGTGCCGGGTTAGATGTGGTAGATTGCTTTGTTCAGCACCGTAGTGCGCCTGATGCGGCTTATTGTCTGGGTAAGGGCAAGCTGGAAGAGGTGCGGCAAGGCTGTTGCACCTGGGAGGCTGATTGTGTAATTTTTGACCGCACCTTATCGCCGTCGCAGTTATATAATCTGGGCAACGCGTTGGGTGTAAAGGTTTTAGATAAAACCATGTTAATTTTGGATATTTTTGCGCAAAGAGCTCGCAGCCGGGAAGGTAAGCTGCAAGTGGAACTGGCCCAGGCCAGCTATCTGCTGCCCCGGCTGTTGGGCCAGGGGATGAATTTATCCCGGCAGGGCGGCGGCAGCAAAAGCGGAGGTGTTGGAACCCGTGGGCCAGGGGAAACCAAGTTGGAAACGGACCGCCGCCGCATTCGTCAACGTATTCAGACGATTCAGCAGGAACTGCAGGAAGTGCGGAAGCATCGTGCTGTGCAGCAAAAAAGTAAGCTGCGCAACGGTTTACCGTTAATTGCTTTAGTGGGCTATACCAACGCGGGAAAATCATCTTTGTTGAATAGGCTGGCCGATGAGCATATCTATGCGGAAAATCAGCTATTTGCTACGTTGGATCCGACGACGCGGGCTTTTTATCTGCCCAATGGCAGTAAAGCGCTGTTGACTGATACAGTCGGTTTTATCCGTGATTTGCCGCCTCAATTGCTGGAGGCTTTTAAGGCCACTTTGGATGAATTACAGTATGCCGACTTATTATTGCATGTGATTGATATCAGCAATCCTAATTTTTCTAATCAACTGAAGGCGGTGGAAGATATCTTGCAGCAGTTGGGTTTGGAGGAGAAATCGCGCTTATATGTTTTCAATAAAATTGACCGGTTGGAGCAAATTCCGCCGTTGGGCCATACGTTAGAGCGGGAAAGTTGCTGTTATATTTCTGCAGCTTCGGGGAAAAATCTGACAGAATTGCTGCACCTGATGGAGGAACGGCTTGTGCAGACCGTCTGCTATCAAGTGGAACTGCCGCTTAATTTGGGCGGTTTGCTGCATCAGGCCTATGCTAGTGGACAGGTTCGTGATTTGGTTTACACCGACCAAGCTGTTT
>CABQBF010000029.1 GCA_902462325.1 uncultured Peptococcaceae bacterium | reverse complement strand
AACCCCCTGAGCAATGCCATGCGGCAGCTCATATAGTAATTATAGTTTAACATCATGGTTTGCTGGCGCGCTTTTCTGCGCCGCTGTGTCAAGGGATTTGGAAATATTTGCTTTGAAAGAAATCTCAGGGCTGTTCTGTTGGTAAGCGGCAGGACAGTTCTTTTTTTGCTTTTTTCAGTGCTTTCTGTATTTTGCGCTCTAACAGGGGGGTACAAAATACAGGCAAAATGCTGTTTTCCTGCTCAACCAATATAACTGCGGGGATTTCACTTTGCAGTTTTGTTTTTTCTAGCGGTGGATAACGGAAGGCGGCTTCTTCGGCTCCTTTTTGTCCCTCGGCGCAGAATAATATTGCCCGATGCTAGAGCGTTCAACATAACAAAATTGGACTGTTTTGTGCTTTCTATGCGGCGTTTTCCGGTACGATGGATCGGTGATTTACCGAGTTATCTTGCTGTGGAACAAACCATGATACAGCGTTGACTTACAATGATTTCTGATGGCAGATGGGTGGGTGATACGCCCCCTCATCGTTTTTCTCTCTGGGCGGCCGATAAGCTGATTCCCAAGTTTTCTTGGCGGCTGTTTTTTCCGATTTCCAATAACTGTGCGGATGATAGGATTTGCTGCTTTTTACAAGAAAAACTGGCAAGTGGAGGCGTTTCATGGTACACTAGGGACACTGGAGTTTTGCGCGAAGAATTTTGGGAAATGGAGTGTTGAACCATGTTACATATCGGATGTCATTTGTCGGCGTCGAAGGGGTATCTGGCTATGGGCAAAGATGCGCTGAAAATTGATGCCGACACCTTTCAGTTTTTTACCCGCAATCCGCGGGGCGGGAAAGCCAAGGAAATCAAGGAGCAGGATATTGCGGCCTTTTTGCAGTTGGCCGAGGAACATCAATTTACCAATATTTTGGCCCATGCGCCCTACACCATGAACGCCTGCTCTGCCGATGCCGGTGTGCGCGCTTTCAGTCGGGACATGATGGCCGACGATTTGCGGCGTATGGAATATTTGCCCGGCAATTTTTATAATTTCCATCCGGGCAGTCATGTCGGTCAGGGAATGGACGCGGGCATTGGGCTTATCATTGAGCAGCTCGACAGCGTGTTGCAGCCGGAGCAGCAAACTACGGTGCTGCTGGAAACCATGGCCGGTAAGGGCAGCGAAGTGGGCAGCCGTTTTGAAGAGCTGCGGCGCATTATAGACGGCGTGCAGTTGCCGGAAAAATTGGGTGTGTGCTTTGATACCTGTCATGTATATGACGCTGGCTATGATATTGTCAATCATTTGGAGGAGGTGCTGGCTGAGTTTGACGAGGTGGTGGGCTTGGACCGATTAAAAGCCATTCATTTAAACGACAGCATGAATGCGATGGGCAGTCACAAAGACCGCCATGCGCCCATTGGCGAAGGCTCTCTGGGCTTAGAAGCCATCTGCCGGATCATCAATCATCCCAAATTGCAGCATTTGTTTTTTATTTTAGAAACACCTCACGATAAGCTGGAGGGCTACGGCACAGAAATTGCCTTGCTGCGGGGCTGTTACCGGCAAGGGTAGGAGGATACCATGGATATTTTTATGGAAATACGCCAGGAAATTGAGCAACTGGCGGAGAATGATTATAAAAAGTTTTCCGCCAGCTTATTGCCTGGCGTGGACAAGGTGCTGGGCGTGCGGCTGCCGCAGTTGCGCAAGCTGGCCGGTCGGATTGCCGCCGGTGACTGGCAGCGTTATCTGGCGGCAGAGCCAGACTATTTTGAGGAAGTCATGCTGCAAGGCATGGTCATTGGCGCTGTAAAGGTAACGCCGGAAGAACGGCTGCAATACATGGCCGATTTCATCCCCAAAATCAACAGTTGGTCGGTGTGCGACAGCTTTTGCAGCGGCTTAAAGTTTACCAATAAAAATCAAGAATTGGTGTGGGACTTTTTGCAGCCTTATCTGCATAGCGGAAAGGAATATCAAATCCGTTTTGCGGTGATTATGATGATGGACTATTATTTAACGGCGGCGTATATTGACTCGGTGTTGCCGCTGCTGGACGGGGTAGCCCATGACGGCTATTATGTGAAAATGGCGGTGGCTTGGGCGCTGGCAACGGCGTTGGCCAAGCAGCCGGAAAAAACCTGGGACTATTTTCAGCACCATCATTTAGACGCCGATACTTGGAAGAAAACCATTCAAAAATGCTTAGAATCCCGCCGCATTCCCGACGACCAAAAAACCGCGCTGCGCCAAATGCGGAAAGCACTGTGAAGGGAAAAATGCGCAGGACAAACTCAAATTACTGTAGCTATATTGGTTGAGCAGAAAACCAGCATTTCGGCTGTATTATCCACCCCCCTAATAGAGCTACCAATACAGAAAACGCTGGCAGAAGCAGAAAAATCAGGTTGCAAATGTTTCACGTGAAACATTTTTGCACCAAATTGCGGACACCTATCCGAACCAGTATATCATAGAAAAGCGATGACCGGGCGTAGCGCCCCACCCATACATCATGAGCTATTACGCTGGCCTTTTTCGCGCCTAGCCAGACACGAAAAATCCTGTGCTCAGGATAACAGCTACTGAAAATAACAGCACAGGGTACTCGCTACCCGTTTATGGATTTCATATTTCCGTTATCTATGGTCAAACACTGACCTAACGGTCAGCGGGCCGTTGAGGGTAACGGCCCTTACAATGTATCTACCGTGCAGAATACAAAAGGGAACAAACCACTTGCTGCCCTTCTATGGTTTTTACATCCCCCGCTACCTTTGCCCAAATTCCGACTTGGGGCGGACAAATTGCAAGCTGTTCAACCGAGATGGACGTAGTCCAAATCGAGGTGAACTGCGCAGTCATTTGTCCGAAGCCACGGAGGAACGGGCGAAGTGTAGCAAAAAAATCCGATGGATAGCAAAAAAATCGATGCGGTAGCAAAAAGAAAAAATCAACAGACAGAAAACAAAAGAATGGAGTGATAGAATGCTGGATATCATTTTGGCGGCGGTGTTCGTGTTTGCGGCGGTGACAGGGTTTCGGAAAGGCTTTCTCAAAAGCCTGATCGGACTATTCGGCAATCTGATTGCTTTGGCTTGCAGCTATACGTTGGCGGCGCCTGTGGCCGGCTGGCTCGATGGGCAGTTTGGCGTGGCGGAGCGGATGGCTGTGCCTATTCGGGAGCTATTGCCCATGCCGGATAATTTTTCTACCATGATTGCCAGCTTTCAGGGCGTGGGGCAGCTATACACCTATCTGGATCAGTCCATTTTGCCCGATTCGATGAAGCAGAGTATTTTATCGGCGGTGCAGGAGCAGGTCAATGCGGTGGGCGTGGGAGTTTACGCCACTATGGCCGATATGATTGCCACCACAGTGGCTTTGTCTATTTTGAAGGGCCTTGTGTTGATTGGGCTGTGGGCGTTGTTTTGCGTGCTGTTGTTTTTTGTGAGCCATGTGCTGGCCGGTGTGGTGCATCTGGTGCCGGTGGTGGGGCTGGTGGACCGGCTGGGCGGCATGCTGGTGTCGCTGCTTTTAGCGGCGTTGACTTTATTGCTGCTCTATAAGGGCATTAGCGTTCTGGGCTTGATGGAAGGCTCTGTCTTTGCCCAATCGCAGGTGCTGCATTTTTGCAGTGAATTTTTAAATCCTGATGTGGCGGCGCAGCAGCCAGTGTCAGGAACGGTATAATTGTTTATGAGCTTATAGAAACAGGAAAGAAACAGGGAGGAAGGTATCGTGCCTGATTATCGTGATTATGCGCCGTGGCTGGAGGCGCGATATGGACAGCGGGTTTATAAGGTGCCGCTGAATATTCCCGGCGGAACCTGCCCCAATCGGGATGGCACAGTGGGCACCGGCGGCTGTATCTTTTGCGAGCCGTCGGGCTCCGGCTTTCAGTGTTTGCCGGACAGCATGAATATTCGGGAGCAATGGGCGGAAAACAAAGCTTTTTATGAGCGCCGCTTTCATGCCCATAAATTTATCAGCTATTTGCAAACCTACACCAATACCTATATGCCATTGGAGCAGTTTCAGCAGGTTGTGCTGGCGGCTACCGATGATGCAGATATCGTGGGCTTGGCCATTTCCACCCGCCCCGATTGCGTGAACGACGCTTATCTGGAATTTCTGGCCGCACTAAAAGAAAGCAGGAATTTAGATATTGATATTGAATTAGGATTACAGACGGTAAATTACCATAATCTGGTTGAAATCAACCGGGGCCATACGCTGGCTGAATATTTGGACGCTGTGCTGCGAATTAAACGGTACGGCTTAACGACCACAGCCCATGTCATTCTCAATTTGCCTGGCGATACCGAGCTGGATGTGATTGAGACAGCTAAAATTATTTCTGCGCTGGGCGTTGATTTTGTCAAGCTGCATTCGCTGTATGTGGTGGGCGGTACCGAATTGGGGCGCCGCTATGAAGCGGGAGAATTTACGATGATTTCGCTGCAGGAGTATGTGGAACGGGTGGTTACGTTTTTGGAGTATCTGAATCCGGAGATTGTCATCCAGAGGTTGGTAGGAAAGGGGCCTCAGGATAATCTGTTGTTCTGTAATTGGGACACAAGCTGGTGGAAAATTAAAGATGCAATTGACGCAGAGTTTATCGCGCGAAATTCTAAGCAAGGAAGTAAGTTTGATTATCTGAATGGAAAAGCGATGAAAGGAAAGCTGCAAGGGTAATTCCTGTTTATGGGCGACTGTCTGTAAATATGGCCTTTGCCCTTCGCGGTTTCATAGCTGACCCGCCGTTAGTTTGGATACGGGGTGGTTTTATGATTCCATTTAGAAGCAAGAAGTATCAGCGGCAGCAAAAGCTGCAAAGCCAGACTGACATTGCCCAGGTGGCCAGCCAGTGGATTATGCGCCGCGACCAACTGCCGGAATACCGGTTTGCCATCGAGCTGATGAGCCAGGCGGATCGGGAAGAAATCTTCTGGCAGTATTGGGACGACCTGGACAGCTTTGCCCAGCGGGATTTGGCCCGGGCAACCTTTCAGGATTATTGGTTTAAGCTCATTGCCGATTACGGCGATTTGTCAGTCCGGCAGAAGGGGCAGGCTTTGGAGGCGTTGGGCTATATCCATCATCCCAATGTGGTCAATTTTTTGGTGCAGGAGATGCGCCGCGACAATGAAAGCCTGCGATTGGCGGCGGCAGGCGCTCTGAAAAGGCAGGATCCGGTGCTGGTGATTGAGCCGATGCTGGACGCTCTGACCAAGCCGGAAAATTTTTTGGCTTCCCGCATTTATGATGTGCTGCAAGCGTTGGGGCCTAAGCTGGTGCCTGTGATTTTGCAGAAACTCAACGGCGCCGACGCCAACGGCAAGATGGTGATGGTGCAGTTGTTGGGTTCCTTTGGCGACAGCAGCGTCATTCCGGTGCTGACCGATTTGTTGAATACGGAAAATTATCTGCTGAAAAAAATGACGGTGGAAGCCATTGGTCAAATTCAAGGGCAGGAGGTTGGCCCGATTTTGGTCGATTTATTGAAGGACGATAACTGGCAAATCCGCCTGCTGGCGGCGGAGGCCATCGGCAGGGGCCGGTATTATCAAGCCTGCCCCGCTTTGCGGGAGGCCTTTTGTCAGGAGGAAGACGGTCTGGTAAAAGAAATCATGGAAGAGATTTTATGCGCTTTAGACGATAGCAACGAGACAATCACTTATTTATGGAATAGACGAAGGAGCAATCAAGATCATGGACGAAGTAGAACAGGTTATGGAGAATATGGATTTACAACCTGATCCTGAGGTGACCAGGTACTTCTTTGGACTGTTTTCCAAAGAAGCGTTGTGGAGCTATGCCGGTATTTGCGTAAAAATTGTAATCGTTCTGATTATGATTTTGCTAATCCGGCATATTGCTTGTCATTTGATTGACAAGCTGTTTCGCAACCGCATTACTATCACGTTGAGCAAAAGCGATGCGGTGGCGTTGGAGGAAAAGCGGCTGCAGACCTTATCCAAGCTGTTTAAAAGTATTGTCAGCTACGTGCTTTATTTTATTGCCATCATCACTTGCCTGGATATGATAGGCTTTTCGGTGACTACCATCATTGCCGGCGCCGGCGTGGTCAGTTTGGCGGTAGCCTTTGGCGCGCAGAGCATTGTGCAGGATTTGATGAGCGGTATTTTTATTGTGCTGGAAAATCAATATGCGGTCGGCGAATATGTGCAGATTGACGCTGTGGCCGGCAAGGTAAAGGAAATCGGCATGAAAACGACAAAGGTGGAAACGGTAGACGGCCATTTGATGATTATTGCCAACGGCAGCATCGGCAAGGTGGTCAACTACAGTCGCGCCGCACAGCGCGGCTATGTGGATGTGGGCATTGCCTATGAGGAGGATCTGGAGCGCGCCATTGCGGTGATGGAGCAAGCCTGCGGTAAAATTGCCGAGCGCTACAAAGAAGATTTGGAAGAACTGCCCAATGTGGTAGGCGCTGTGGCTTTGGCCGATTCGTCGGTGACGGTGCGGGCTACCTTTACCGCATGGCATTGGAAGCAACTGCCCATTGAACGGGACTTGCGCAAGGAAATCAAAGCTGCACTGGACGCGGAGCAGGTAGAAATTGCGTATCCTAAAATTCAGTTGGTGCAATAAGCTGCAGCAGAAACTAGAGCGATAGGTAACATGGAGAACTGGAAACGGATGAAATTTGTTTTAAGAAGGAGCTGAAGAAAATGCCGATGAAATTATATGTGGGCGACGTTATTCAAACGCGCAAGAAGCATCCCTGCGGCGGCGACCAATGGGAAATTATGCGGGTGGGGATGGATTTTCGCATCCGCTGTACCACCTGCGACCATCAAGTGTGGATTCCCCGCGTAAAGCTGGAGAAATCCATCAAGAAGGTGCTGCTGTCCAAAGGACCGGAACCGTCAGAACCGCAGTTGTGATTATTATGAAAATTTTTGCCTGCTTCTATCGTTGACAGACAGGCCGTTTCAGTGTAAAATAAATGGGCAACTACGGCGAAGGAGAAGGCTATGACCAGCGAGGAACATCTTTTTTTTCTGGAAGAAGCAATCAAAGAAGCAGAAAAAGCAGCCCAGTTAGGCGAAGTGCCCATTGGCGCTGTGGTGGTTTGCAATGGTCAGATTGTCGGGCGCGGGCATAATCTGCGGGAGCGGGAGAACGATCCTACCGCCCATGCGGAAATCTGCGCGCTGCGCCAAGCGGGGCAGACGCTGGGCAGTTGGCGGTTGGCCAACTGTACCTTGTACGTGACCATGGAGCCTTGCCCCATGTGCTGCGGCGCGTTGATTAACAGTCGCGTGGATACCGTCGTATTTGGCGCCAGCGAGCCCAAATTTGGCTCGGCGGGCAGTCAGTTGAATTTGTTGCAGTTCCCCGGTTTTAACCACAATGTACACATCGTGGGGCCAATCGCACAGGAGCGCTGCAGCCAGTTCATGAAAGATTTTTTCGCTCAACTGCGCCGTAAAAAATAAACAGTTGCATAACATGGAGATGTACCCAAGCGGCTGAAGGGTTCGGATTCGAAATCCGATAGGTCGGGCAACCGGCGCTGGGGTTCAAATCCCCACATCTCCGCCAGTAACGCCACAATTTTTTGTGGCGTTTTTTCTGTCTGGCCGAGTTTAAAAGCAGATTTTACTTGCTAAGGTTGGCTATAATCGATGTCTTGTTGTTGTTTTTCTCGAAACTCTTCTAGCAGCTGCAAATGTAAGGTGGTTTTTCGTATAATGCGTTGCCCTTCTTGAGAGGCTGGATACTGTGCCAGAGATCCTTTTGGAATAAAATGAATATTGCGAATAGTATAACTTTTAATCACACCACTCTGAATCCAGCGGTTCAGAGTGGTGTTTGTATATCCGCATAATTCTTCTGCCTGTTTGCTGGTCAACATATCTGGGGCAGCTGACCAGTTAGAAAGAATGTTATCACATAATTTGAATATAATAATTATAACAATTACATCCTATATTATATAAGCGGGAAGACCAACTATAAAAAGTCAAGTAAATAATAGAAGCCAATAAAAGATACCAATAAAAGAAACAAAGAACGATTTGCGAGATATTTTTTGAATAAATTGTATTTGCTTTGCAATTTATTCAGGAAGCCGTAGTTCAGTTTGGTCGTTTGAAAAAAATATTGTTTCTTTGGAGCAGAGGGCGGAAACAAAGGAGTGTTACGGTTATCTGTGTGAAAGAAAAAGAAATCTAAATATGGAGTATACTCAAAGATTAGGGGAATGTTTCCCCGTTTTTACCAGCTAAAAAGTAGGGTCGAAGGATGAAAATGGGGTTGCGAGAGCAATTTCCCTTGTATTTTTAGGAGATTTCTATTGTAATTACCAAGAAAAACTGTTATAGTATGTTCTAGAAAGGTTGATTGTTGTACTTCCAGAGTTGGATTTTTGCAAGATTTACATAAATCTGGCTGGAAAATATACAGAAATAATATTTCAATTTGAAGAATCTTGTGGTATATTAAGAGATAACCAGTAGAAACTAGGTGTAGTTAACTATACTTTTTAGAACACAAAATTTACAAATTTATTTAGTACTCATTTGGCAGTTAAATGCTAAATGAGTACTTTTTTTGTGCTTGCTTTTGGAAACCTTTTAGAATTGAAAAAGTATACCTTTTCGACACATAAAAAAATAGATATACAGTTCGATTTTTTACAGTATATCTGCTAAATGTAGTATCACTTTTGGCGTTCCAGTTCATTGGTAGATTGTTTAAAAAGTATAGATAATAACATCAGAAGAGGTAATGGAGGTGTCAGAATGTTGTTTGCACCGGAGAATGAGATATGCCGTACCAGCATTATCAAGATTTATAAATATGAAAATCGAGAATTGTGTGGAACGCTGGAAAATAGCTGTCTGCCACAAAAAATTTATTTTCGAAGCAGCATGCAGATGATTTTTATGCTGGAAGAGCTGTATGATGAGCTGAATTTTCCGCAGGCCACTACGGAGACCAGAAGTTTTATTTCGATTCAGACAAATTATTTGCTGACCAAGCAAAAGGTGCGGCAATTAAGAGATCAGGCGGCGGCTGCAAGGGCCCAAGAAAAACAGGCGGTCTTGGAACAAACAGGGCTGGAAGAGGGGATCCCGCTTGCCACCTTTATCCTGAGTCTGCAGTATCGGGCCAATTCCAGCTGGCAGGGGAATATCAGCTGGAAAAAGATGAATTATACCGTACAGTTCCGCAGTCTGTTAGAGCTGCTGCATTTACTGGATGAGGCGTTGCTTTTGGTACAAAGCAGCGGAGGCAGCGTGGAGTTTGGACGGATGCTGAAGGGTTATGCCGACGCTTCAAAACAGGAAGCTGAGTAAAAAATTTATAAGATTGGGATGAAATAAAAATTTTATGCCAAAGGCGCCAGAAAGTCGTAAGAAAATGATATGGATTGGAATGGCTTGTCTGCTCCTGCTGTTTTTCCTGATGACCGGCGTGGTTATTTATGGAGAGATTTCGCCAATCTTTCATAGTACGGTGGCAGTGGTAGAAGCTGACGAGCAGGATTTGGCCGTGCTGGCAGTCTCCAGTATGCAGGAGAAACCACAGCTGTCCCTACTAGAAGAGGGCGCGTCGGTCACAACTAATCAAACGGATTTCGGTTTTCATGCAGACGCTTCCTCCATTCCGACAGCAATCTATGCGCGGGACAAGATTGAGGAAGATGTAGATAATATTTTACTGGTATTAGATGGAAGTTTCTATTTGATTTCAAATCAGCCAGAAAAGATGCAGCTTGTTGCGCTGGACCCAACGATGCTGCTGCCGGTGCAGGGCTATGGCTGGACAAGCTTGCTTAATAGCTATGAAGTGGGAGGGCTATCCTGTGTGATTAACACGCTCAATCAAGCTTTTGAATTGGATATTAATCAGTATATTTTTGTGAATAGTGAAGGACTATGGCAAGTATCGGATCGAATGGGCGGATTATCTATTGAATTATCTGCAGCCGAGGCGGCCGAATTAAATCGGCTGTTGGGCACAGCCTACAGCGCAGGGGAAGCTGTGATGTGGACCGGCGGACTGCAGGCATATACAAAATTGACCGTAGATGGCGATGCAATCGAGCATTGGCAGAAGGTTTGCAACGCCGTTATTGATAAAGCGAAAGCAGAAAACAGAAGAAGTCAGCTGATAAAGGCAGTCAGCAGTAATGTATCTACCAATTTAACGTTTTCGGAGTTGAAAACCATTGGACAGAACGTACTGCAAAATCAGGCTATTGTTCAGTATCCATTTCCAGAAAAGGGTGAATATAAGCTTTTGGATGGAAAATTGGTGCTGGACGTGGATTTAGCTGCCGGCAGTAGGTATCTGCACAAACAGATTTATCAATAAAGGCGGCGTGAATTGGATTGTTAGGCCGATTGATAAGTCAGCTAAGGAATAAAAACAGGAGGAGATTCCAATGAACACAAAAAGAACAGCAAAAGTAGCATTGGCAACATTTGGTTTAAGTGTAATGCTGCCAACTGCCGCATTTGCAGCAACAGACACACAGGGACACTGGGCAGGCTCTGTGCTGGCTAAATGGGAAAGTCAGGCTTTGATTTCCGGTTATGAAGACGGAACAATCCGTCCGGATCATGAAATCAGCCGCGCTGAATTTGTAGCTCTGGTAAACCGTGTAGCCGGATATCAGGCTGCAGGGAGCACAGTAAAATTCAGCGATGTAAAAACAGGCGACTGGTATGCCGGTCAGGTAGCCATTGCTGTGAACGAAGGTTACATAGGAGGGTTTGAAGACAACACCTTCCGTCCAAATGACAGTGTAACCAGAGCACAGGCAGCGGCTATCATTGCCCGTATTAAAAACCTGCCGTCCGATACAGCAAGAGCCAATCAGTTTGCCGATGCAGCGGCAACACCAGACTGGGCCAAAGGCGTAGTGGGGGCAGTGGCCAATGCCGGTTATATGATTGGCGATGAAGCCAACAACTTCAATGCCGAAAAAGCATTGACCAGAGCAGAAGCAGTAGCTTCTTTAGACCGTGTATTCGGTGTAAAAGATTTAGCAGCACAGACCCTGACGTTAAGCGCAACAGAAGGCGTGATTGCGAAGGGCGCAAGTAAAACCATTACAGCCACATCTTCTGTAGAAGGCGCTGTGATTACAGCAGTCAGCAGTGATACAGACGTTGCAACAGTAACCGTGAAAGACGGTAAAGTAACCATCAAAGGTGTAGAAAAAGGGAAAGCAACCATTACCGTAACAGCGAAAGCCGACGGCTACAAGATTGCAACCGCAACCTATACGGTAGATGTAACTGCAGCTGGCGGCGCCGGCGGTGGCGGCGGAAGCAGTTCCGGCGGGAACCACGGCAATAATACTCCAAGTACAGATGTTAATGCTGGTGAAGTAGACGTATCTGATGGAGTGATAGAGGGAGCAACAGAAGCTGCTGCAGTAGCAGTGAACAATATTTTAAAAGCTCTTGATGCTGGTGCTACTCCTAAAGAAAAAGTTGCGGCATTAGAAAAAACAGCAGATAGTTCAGAAAGTGCAGTAGAACGCGTAGCGGCAAGCGCAGCGGCTAAATATTTGGCTGAAAATTCAAGCGCAACCGATGAAGAAGTGCAGAAAGCGGCAGCAGATGCGGTTGCAACAGAAGTAAATGCCGCTGCAAAAGAAGTGGAAAAAACATTAGATGCTGCTACGGAAAGCGGAGCCCAAACTACATCTGTGAAAGTTCCAGCTATTTTGGAAGAAGTGGCAGAAACGATAACGATTGCCGCTGATGCTACGCGTGCGACAACAGCTGCAGTAGGAAGCTATAAAATTGACCTGGAACCAGCGGCTCTTGAAGATTTAGAAGTGACATTAACGGAAAGCAATCCGACAGGGGAAATTTCTATAACTGTAGGAGATGTTCTGGACTATGTAGACGCTGGACATGCAAGCGTGGCTGATGACGTTTTGGAAGTTCTGAACGCTCGAAAGGAAAAAAGCGAAGCGCTGGTAACCGGTACTGCGACCTGGAAGAATGGCTATATTGCCGTTAATTGGGATAGCAGTGTAGCAAGCTTGACAGATGCACAGGCAAATGCCTTTATGAAGAATTTTGGTATTACCTTTGAATAATGTCAAGATGTGTTTGACGTAAAAGCTTATAGAAAAAAGAATCCATAAAAAGCAGGGCCTGGAGCCTTAACGGCTCAGACCCTGGTACATAGCTGACAGTACTTTGCATAGTGCAAATGCTGCCAGCAAGCCGCAGCAGAAACCGCTGTAGTCGATGAGAATATCACGAACTTCGGGGCTTCTGCCGGGGCTGAAATATTGAATGGTTTCATCTGCCACAGCCACAGCAAGGCCGGTATAAAGAATCACGGGCAGATTAGAAGTCAGCTTTTTGCGGCCTGTGGTTCCGGTTAAGGTAGAAACCAAACCGAGCAGGAAAAATTCAGAAAAATGTCCTAGCTTACGCAGTAAGTGATGGGAAATAGGAAAACTGGCGCCGGTGAGTTGGAGCCACAGCGGCTGCAGCTTGGATAAGACGCCGCTGCTGAAAGCGCTGGAAGCTTCGGCGGGCTGCAGAGAATTGCCCCAAATCAGGAGCAGCAAAAGGAGCAAAATGATGCTACCGGTTATGCGCTGCCGGTGCAGCCTTTGCTGTTTTTGATGAAGCTGCTGATGATAAGCATACTGTTGCTTCATGGCAAATCCCTCCGCATACGGTTTAGCTTCTGCTGTGCCTTTAGCAAACCCTGGTAATGCTCCGCACAGTGGGCGTCGGAGGATAAAAATGCCGAAGGATATAGTTTCAACAGCTTTTTGGCAGTATTGCTGCATTTGTCAAAGGGATTGGCCGTGATGCTGCGGCCATTAATCTGCAGATAACAGCCCATCTGCACAATCTCCTGCAATATGGCAGGATTGCTCTGCACAGCACCATAGCGTTCCGGATGTGCCAGAATGGGCACAATGCTGCGGCTGAAAATATGATTGAAATAGGCAGGAAGATTGTCCGGCAGGTAATGGGGATGAAACTCTAACAGCAGCCGGTTAGTGTCTCTGATGCAAAATTGTTGAATTTCATCAAAGCCCAGTTCAGATAGTAATGGCGCGTAAAGCTCGCAGCCAAGCTGCAATTGGATTTTTAATTGTTCCGCTTCCGGCTTTAAGCGTGCGTAGGCCTCCTCGATAGCAGTCCAATTGAAAGGCTGACGTTTCATGTGGGGTGTGGCGATGATGTGCGTAATGCCTATCTGCCTGGCGCGCTGCAGCATCGCAATAGATTGGGTGAGATTGGCAGCGCCGTCGTCGACAGCAGGCAGGATATGACAATGGCAATCGAGCATGGGATTCATCCTTTCTGTGAAAAAGTGGCTTTAGTATACCGTAATTTTTCCAAAATGTAAAGAAAATGTTAGATAGAAGCTACTGGAGAAAAAAGCAGCAATCGCATTTTACTGGTACAGGCTCAAGTATGCCAGAACAGAGTGCATTTGATACATAGCGCCTTTTGGCGCAAAGAAAGAGGAAAGGGTGGAGATTTTGGAAGACGAAATGGAGATTTCTCTGGAAGAGATTTGGGAGGTTGTGAAAAAGAATTGGAAGCTGCTGGCCGTTTGTACGGTGGTGGCGGCGGTATTGGGATTTCTGGTCAATCAGTTTTTAGTAGCGCCAACCTATACGGCTTCCAGCCGGTTATACATTATGAATACCACACAGGCCAACAATTACGACGCCAATGGGGAGCAAATTGTCAGCGCTACGGATTTAAACAGCAGCCTGATGCTGTCCAAGGATTATATAGAAATTCTGCAGAGCGAACGAGTCACCAAAGCGGCTGCGCAGCGCATGGGCCTGCTGAATCTGAGCGACTATGGTATTTCCGTAACCTCCGCTGCCGATACCCGCATGATCAAGATTGTGGTAACCGGAACGGACCAAAAAGGAGTAGCCAAATTAGCCAACATCTTAACCGAAGAATTTACAGCCTGCGTGCAGCAGATCATGCACATGGATAACGTGACGGTGATCGATACCGCTACCGTACCGGCAGGACCCAGCGGACCGGCAAAGATGAAAAACACCATGCTGTGCGCCATGGTGGGTCTGATGATTGCGCTGGCGATTTCTTTCCTGCGTTATTTTTTGGACACTACGATTAAATCCAGCGATGATATCGAGCGGTATCTCAATCTGCCGGTGTTGGCAAAAATACCGGATTTTACAGAACGGTAACAGGATAATCATGCAAGTGGAGGAGAAGGGCAAATGGCGCGAATTCAATATGACAATCTGAGCCGGCATGTGCTGGAGGCAGTGAAGACCTTAAAATCTAATATTATGTTTTCCTCGGTGGACAAGCCGGTGCAATCTTTATTGTTGACCAGCTGTGAGATGAGCGCGGGAAAGACTACGACAGCTACCTTGCTGGGTATCACAATGGCGGAATCCGGGAAACGAACCTTGTTGGTAGAGGCCGATTTGCGGCGGCCCAACCTGGGCAATACCTTAGGACTTCGCCATGAAACAGGACTTTGCAATGTGCTTCTAAGTGAAAAGAGTATGGAGGAAGTTATCTGTAAAACCGAATATGAGAATTTATATTTTATTGACTGCGGACCAGTACCGCCCAACCCAGTAGAAATGATAGGCTCTCAGCAGTTTAAGCATTTTATGGAGTTGGTGAAGCAGGACTATGATATGGTGATTTACGATATGGCGCCGGTGGGATTATTTATTGAACCGGCGTTGGTAGCTGCCGAGGTGGACGGCGTGGTGCTGGTAATTGGGCAGGGCGAGGTGGATTACCGGGCGGCGCAGGAAGCAAAGGAACAGCTGGACAGAGCCCATGCCAAGATTTTGGGTGTGGTATTGAATAAGGTGAAGCATAAGGGCAGCAACAGCTATTACTATGACAGAGATTATTACTACTATGATTATTATGACCGGCAGACAGGCGAGAAAAAACATAAAAAGCGAAAAACAGCTGCCGGTAAGAAAAAGTAAGGGGACAAGGGAGGGGCAATGATGAAACCAGGACATATTTTCTGGCGAAAACTGTGTTTGTTAGCAGTTGATATGGTCGCAGTGCTGGCCACAGGGCTTTTGATATCAGGTTTATACCGTTATGGAGAGGGAACGGGAACGGCGTCGGTCTGGTTTTGGAATATGGTAATGTTAGGTGCTGTATATTTGGCGGGACTGCTGATTAGCCGACTTTATAACACCCTATGGCGCTATGCAGGCAGCACCGAGTTTCTCTATTGTATTGTGGTGACGCTGGGATGCGGAATTGTTTATACAACAGCTTCTTATTTGAGCAGCGATTTCATGCCATTGGTCTTTTATATTTTAATTTCCTTGCTGATTACAGTAGAGATTCTTTCCATTCGTTTGATTTACCGCTATTTGCGCTCCATACAGATGAGTCAGGAGAAGAACAGCGGGGGCGCCGAAGAAAAAAGAGTGCTATTGGTAGGCGCGGGGTCTTCTGCAGATTTTTTGCTGCGGGATATGAAGATTAATCCGCAGAATCAGTATCATCCGGTGTGCGTAGTGGACGATGACCCGGAAAAAATCGGGCGGTTTTTCCACAGCATTCATGTTGCTGGTAATGTGGATCAAATTTCGGAACTATGCAGAGAAAAACAGATTGAAGCCATTTTTATCTGTACCCCTTCCGCTACCCAACAGGAGCAGGAACGGATTTATGAAAAGTGTATGGAAGCCAAGTGCAAGACTTATATCATTCCTGATATGACGGCTTTGATTCAGGAAAACCGGCCGCTGATGAAGCAGTTAAGGGAAATTAATATCGAAGATCTGCTGGGCCGTAAAAGTATCTCCTTGGATAACAGCGCGGCGGCACAGAGCTTTGGCGAAAAGGTAATTCTGGTAACGGGAGCAGGCGGCTCCATTGGTTCCGAGCTGGTGCGACAATTAGCAAAACTAAAACCCAAAAAGCTGATTTTGTTAGATATTTATGAAAATAACGTGTACTCCATTCAGCAAGAGTTGAAATTCCGCTATGGGGAGGAATTCCCTATGGTAACGGAGATTGCCAGCATTCGGGACAGAGAGAAGCTGGAGCTGCTGTTTCAGAAGTATCATCCGCAGATTGTGTTTCATGCGGCAGCCCACAAGCATGTGCCATTGATGGAGTTTAATCCGGAGGAAGCGGTAAAAAACAATATTTTTGGCACCAAGAATGTGGCGGAACTTTCGAATCAGTATGGAGTGGAACGGTTTTTGTTGATTTCTACGGATAAGGCGGTAAATCCCACCAATGTGATGGGAGCTACCAAGCGGTTTACTGAAATGCTGATTCAGATGCTGAACAAACAGGGGAAAACCCGTTTTGTGGCAGTACGGTTTGGCAATGTGATTGGCTCTAACGGCTCGGTGATTCCGCTGTTCCAGCAGCAGTTGGCTAAGGGCGGGCCGCTGACCGTTACCCATAAGGATATTATCCGGTATTTTATGACCATTCCAGAGGCAGTGCAGCTGGTGTTGGAAGCTGGCAGTATGGCTAAAGGCGGAGAAATCTTTATCTTAGATATGGGGCAGCCGGTACGTATTTTGGATGTGGCGGAAAAGATGATTCGGCTTTCCGGGTTGGAGCCTTATAAAGATATTGATATCCAGTTTGTAGGGCTGCGGCCGGGGGAAAAGCTCTATGAAGAATTGCGGATGAGTGAAGAAGGCACCTTGAGTACGCAGAACAGCAAGATTTTTATCGCCACCATTACAGCAGTGGCAGACGAAGTGCTGCAGCAAAGTCTGGTGGATTTGAAAAAAGCGTTAGATGCACAGAATGAAGAAAAACTGGTGAAAACCTTGCAGCAGGCAGTACCAACCTATCATCCGCAGATGCAGTATCATCATGGAACAGAAAAGATGCAAGCTGGCAATGCCAAAATTGTGCAGATGCCGGAGGCAGGTACTGTGGGTGCGTGAAGGATGAAAATCAAATTCCGTAGATGTATAGCAAAAGAAGAGGGAAAAGTGTTATGGATTTGAAACCGTTTGAGGAAAAAGTTTGGCTTTCATCGCCTACTATGCATGGAGAAGAATTGCGGTATGTGACAGAAGCCTATGAGACTAATTGGGGATGACGTAATAATAGGGCCAAATTTTGACGGATATAACGGATATAAATAAAGAAGGAGTCAACCAATACTATGGAAAAGAGAAATATTCCATTTAGCCCGCCAGATATGAGTGAGCTTGAGATACAGGAAGTTGCAGATGCCATCCGCTCCGGATGGATCACTACAGGGCCGAGAACGAAGGAACTGGAGCGCCGTTTAGCGGCTTGTATAGAAACAGGGAAGAATGACGTTGATTGTGCTGGAAGAGAGGCGGTTATAAAGTATGGCCAGCGTGTGGTCTGCCTGAATTCCGCTACAGCGGCAGAGGAACTCAATCTTCGGGTTTTCGGAATAACTTCCGGCGATGAAGTGATTGTACCGGCATATACATATACCGCTTCTGCATCTGCCGTTATCCATTGTGGGGCTACAGTGAAGTTTGTGGATATCCGGAAAGATGGGAACAAAGATAGCCATGCTCCCGAAATGGATTACGATGCCCTAGAGGCGGCGATTACCCCGAAGACTAAAGCAATCATTGCGGTGGATCTTGGCGGCATCGTTTGTGATTATGATCGCATTTTCGAAATTGCGGAGAAGAAACGTCCTCTTTTCACCCCCCTTAATGACCACAGCAATCCGTTATCTGATATGGGAAGCAGGATACAGCATGCTCTCGGGCGTGTGGCTGTCGTTGCGGATTGCGCCCACAGCCTTGGTGCGTCAAGGATTGTCTCACAGACTGGGAATGGAGTAATTGAGCGGCAGAGAAAATACTGCGGTGCTATCGCCGATTTCACATCGTTTTCTTTCCATGCGGTTAAGAATTTTACGACCGCAGAAGGAGGGGCAGCCACATGGCTGTCGGTAAATGGTGTGGATGATATTGAAATATATAAAATGTATCAGCTTCTTAGCCTCCACGGGCAGAATAAGGATGCGCTCGCCAAGGCGAAGTTTGGGGCGTGGGAATATGATATCGTAGGTCCTTGGTATAAGTGCAACATGACGGACATCATGGCCGCTATTGGATTAAGGCAGCTTGACCGGTATTCAGGGATGCTGGCAAGAAGAAAAGAGATAATCAGAAAGTATGATGAAATGTGCGATGGACTTGGGGTAATGCACCTGAACCACTATGGGGAAGATTACACAAGCAGCGGCCATCTGTACCTGACACGGATTCCGGGGATTGATGTGGAAGAACGGAATGAGATCATAGAAAAAATGGCAGAAAAGGGTGTAGCTACAAATGTCCACTACAAGCCACTGCCGATGATGACTGCATATAAGGCATATGGTTGGGATATCAAGGACTTCCCCAACGCATACGATTATTACCACAATTTAATTACGCTGCCTTTGCATACGAAGCTGACGGATGAGGGTGTAGAGTATGTGTGTGAGAACTTTAGAGAGGTTGTTGGGGAGTATTTGAAGTAAGAAAGTGTGGAAAGGAGCACGGATGGGGAAGAAGAACAGAAAAGTGCTTGTGGCCATTTATATCTTCTTCATCCTGTGGGGGACTCTTTTCACTAGAGATACGAGAGCAACAAGGATAGTTAAGGGACTGTTCTGGGAAGTTCGTATGGGATTCTGGTGGGATATTGCTCTTAATATCCTGATGTTCATTCCATTAGGCTTTCTGCTCGGTGGAAAGGGCTGGAAGGCCGTTCTGTTTGGTTTCCTGCTATCTGCTTTTATCGAGCTGACGCAGTATGTCTTTCTTTTGGGCTATTGCGAAGCGGATGATGTGTTGAATAACACAATTGGTGCCGTAGTGGGGTGCTAGATATCAACTCTATTTAGAACACGAGGAAGTAATATGTATAGAAAAATATTAAAAAATGTTTTTGATTTCTTAATAGGACTATGTGGATTTCCGTTTTTTTTGATCGCGTCGATTATCTTTGGCCCAATTATCTATTTCACGGATAAAGGCCCAATTTTCTACAACGCCAATCGGATCGGAAAAGACGGGAAGCTTTTCAAAATGTACAAGTTCCGTTCAATGTATGTGAACGCACCAGACATTCGATTGGCTGATGGTTCTACATATAACGGGGAGGATGACCCTCGTGTGACCAAGATCGGTAAGTTTATGCGTGCTACCAGCATTGATGAATTGCCGCAGCTCTTAAATCTCCTGAATGGAACGATGAGTCTGATTGGTCCTCGTCCTGATCCACCTGATTGGCTGGATAAGTATCCTGAAGATATCAAGGTCTTTTTGACCGTAAAACCAGGACTGACTGGATATAGCCAGGCGTATTACAGAAATAGCGCAGATGGCGAAGAGAAGATGAAGAATGACGCTTATTACGCCAGGAATTGTACTTTCTGGATGGATGTGAAGATATTCTTCAAAACAATCGCTGTCGTATTAGGACATGACAATACATATAAGGATACCAGCAACGAGGAAGAAGCAAACAAGCTGGTTGAAGAGTTAAGAAAACAGTAAAAGCTTTGCGGAAGGAGTACGGGATGGTAAAGGAATATGGATATGAGTACGATGCCGTACTTGATAGAGACTTATACGAAAAGTCGAGAGGTAAGGTAACTCATGAGAAGTTCATGGGGGCTATGTGTCTAAGGTCGGGCCGAGATGCTCTGAAGGTTGTTGCGAGAGAATTCGAGCCGACTACTGTTTTGATTCCAGCCCTTGCCTGTGACTCCATGGTTCTTCCATTCGAGATGTATGACCATGAAGTTAAGTACTACAAGCTGAACAAAAATTATTCTATTGACATGGAATCACTTTATTCCCTAATCCCAAATGAAGATAAAACTGTCCTGTTTCTCTACATGGATTATTTCGGTAATAAAGCGATTGGGGATGCAGAACTTGAAAAGCTGAGTGCTTCACACCCTCATCTGATCTTCATCGAAGATAGGACACACAACCTTCTGGTGAATAGCCGGTATACTTTCAAGCCAGATTTCACAGTGGCAAGTCTCCGCAAATGGATTGATATTCCAGACGGTGGAATGATGTGGACGGATAGGGAACTGAAGAAAAAAGAATACAGTGAAGATTTGACCTTTTCTGAAGTTAGGCTCCGTGCCCAGTGCATGAGAAACGAGTTCCTTCAATCCGGTGACGAGTCAATAAAGACTGAGTATCGGAAAATCTTCTCAACTGTGACAGACATGATTGATGAAGAGAAGCTTCCTGGGTTGATGTCACAGTATGCGTATGAGAGAGCGTGTCATGCCAATCTAAAAGAAGTTAATGAAAAGCGGGGTAGAAACGCTCAGGTACTTATTGACGAACTGAAGGAATTCACTTTTGTTCAAGACGAAACTGGCCTTGGTGATGTGTATGTGGCAGTTCTCATAGAGAACAGAGATGAAGTACAGAAAAAGCTTGCCTCAATGGGTATCTTCTGTACGATTATATGGCCATTGAATGATGAGCAAAAAGCTGCTTGTGAAGTTGCAAAGTACACTGAAGAACACATGCTGACAATCTACTGTGATCAGCGCCATAGCGTCGAGAATATGAAATATATCGCTTCTTGCATTAGGAGAGTTTGTAATGAGAAAAAAATAATGATTCTGGGAGCAAGTATTCTGCAGCTTCCTGCTATAGAAAAAGCTAACGAAATGGGTCTTGATGTGATTGCTGTGGATATGAATCCTGAAGCAGTTGGATTTGGGGTGCCTGGTGTAGTCAAAGAGGTAATAAGCACCATAGATACATCAGCCATTGTGGAAGCAGCAAAGAGGCATCAGATTGATGGAATTATGACGTTGGCGACTGACATGCCAATGAGATCTGTTGCTGCCGTAGCAAAAGAGATGGGATTAGTAGGTATTGATGCTGATACTGCGCTCAAGGCAACAAACAAGGCCGAGATGAGAAAAGCGCTCCAGGCGGGCGGAGTTCCTATTCCTAAGTTCTATAAGGTTACTAATGAAGAGGAGTACATAGAAGCTGTAAAGAACTTCACTGTTCCTTTCATCGTTAAGCCTGTCGATAGTTCTGGCAGTCGTGGAATCTACGAAGTCCAGGATATAAACGACCAGAAAACAATAAAAGAAGCATATGAATACTGCAGACCATTCTCCAAAGTGGGTGATGTGGTAGTTGAAGAATATATGAGTGGACCGGAGGTCAGTGTTGAGACCCTCTCAATCAACGGAGAGTGCCATGTAATACAGATTACAGACAAACTCACCACCGGAGCACCTCACTATGTCGAGATGGGACATGCACAGCCGACAAGACATAGTAGAGAGATTGCGGAAAGAATTGCTGAAATAGCTAAGGCTGCTAATAAGGCAATCGGAATCAAGACCGGTCCATCTCACACAGAAATAATCGTTACCTCTGAAGGTCCTAAGATTGTGGAACTGGGGGCACGTCTTGGTGGCGATTGCATCACAACTCATCTTGTTCCGCTCTCCACTGGTGTGAATATGGTGGAATGTTGCATTAAGATTGCTCTTGGTGAGCAACCGGATATTGAGCCAAAGTGGAATAAAGGATCTGCCATAAGGTACTTCCAGCAGCACGCAGGTGTGGTTAAGAGCATCGATGGTGTGGAAGAAGCAGAGATGGTTCCTGGTGTGAAGCAGATCAGCATTGTTCATGGTGTTGGCGAAGAGATAACCGAGATTGATAGCAGTGGAGCAAGAATGGGCTTTGTTATTGCCCAAGATGAGAGTGCTGAGAAAGCGGTAGCAGACTGCTACGAAGCTTTGGATAAGATAAAAGTTGAAAGGTCCTGTAAAGAAGGTATGAAATAGAAACGAATAAGCATCAATAAAAATACAAAGAAA
>CABQBF010000028.1 GCA_902462325.1 uncultured Peptococcaceae bacterium | reverse complement strand
ACCCTATGCTATAATAACGGACGTCAAGTTGATTTTTTTAATTGATTCCAGAAAAATTGGAATCAGTTGTATAGCCTATAAATATGGATATATATGCATTTTTTGCTGATGTAGCTCAGTCGGTAGAGCAACTGATTCGTAATCAGTAGGTCGGGGGTTCGATTCCCCCCATTAGCTTCTTTTAATTTTTTCTTTCTTTTTTCTGTAGGTTATGCTATAATATTTTGCAGATGTTTATGCGGGCATAGTTTAGTGGTAGAACATCAGCTTCCCAAGCTGAATATGGGAGTTCGATTCTCCTTGCCCGCTCCAATAAAAAAATCCCAATGTAGAGCCTATTTCAAGGTTTACATTGGGATTTCTATTTTACAAATTCGATTATTTTTTAAAAATTAGAATACTATTTAGGTATTATACAATCTTACACAATTTCACAATACATCCTCACCCACGATTTGCCCTTGCGCAGAGATTGTGACTACGCGCACTGGGATTTGTTTACCGCTCTGGTCGCGGGCAGTCTGCACAGCTTTTTGCAATCCACCACAGCAAGGTACTTCCATACGTACCACCAACAGACTTTTAATCAAATTCTGACTGAAAATAGCTACTAATTTTTCTGCATAATCAACTCCATCCAGTTTAGGACAGCCAATCAAGGTAATATGACCACGGATAAACTCTGCATGGAAATTACCGTATGCGAAAGCGCTGCAATCAGCGGCAATTAGCATATCCGCTTGATTAAAATAAGGCGCTGCTAATGGAGCCAATTTTATCTGCACCGGCCATTGCCGCAATTCGCTGCTATATTTTCCTGCTGTAACGGCTGCATTCGCTCTAAAAAAACTACGTGTCTGCGCACCTGCACAACTAGCTCCCACTGCCTGTTTCTTCTGCGCCTGATTGCGCTTTACAGCTTCTTCATCAAAAGCAGCAGCTTCTCGTTCTTCAAAGGAAATAGCGTCCATCGGACAGACTGGCAAACAGTTTCCTAAACCATCGCAATAATCATCTCTTAAGAGTACAGCTTTCCCGTCAATGATACCGATTGCCTCCTCCAGACAAGCTTGGGCACAGGCGCCGCAACCATTACATTTTTCAGTATCTATTTTCACAATTTTACGAATCATAATGATGCGCTCCTTCGTTTTACTTTTTGTTTAGCTTGTAGCTATTATAGATAAAGCTAGTACTTTTGTATGTTGCAAGCGCAACATTTTATATTGATCACTGCTTTTATTTTGGCCATAAATAAAAAACCCTGCACCGCAATTGGTACAGGGAATACAAACTTATTCAGTGGTGTATGGTAATAAAGCCATCACTCTAGCCCGTTTAATAGCTACGGTCAGAGCTCTTTGATGTTTTGCACAGTTTCCAGAGATACGTCTTGGTAAAATTTTACCTCTTTCAGTAACGTATTTCTTCAATTTTGCAACATCTTTATAATCAATGTTTTCAGCTTTATCTACACAGAAAGCGCAAACTTTTTTCTTCATTTTTCTTGGGTTACGTTCACGTTTTGCCATGATTTATTTCCTCCTTTACTAAAAAGGTAAGTCATTATCATCAAATACGATTTCTTCACCCAGACCCAGATTGGAGCCTGCAGAAGCATTGTTATTATTCTGATAATCCTGTCTGCTGCTTCCAGAATTGTCATTCTTAGAACCAACAAATTCAATCTGTTCTGCCACAACCTCTGTCACCCAGCGTCGTTGTCCATCATTGCCTTCATAACTACGAACCTGCAGTCTGCCTTCTAAAGCCATCTGCTTTCCTTTATGAAAATAATTGGCTACAAATTCAGCCGATTTATTCCAAGCTACACAGTTAATAAAATCTGCTTCCCGTTCTCCATTTTGATTAGGAAAACGACGATCTACAGCTAATGTAAAACTGGCAACAGCAGTACCGCTCTGCGTATAACGCAATTCTGGATCTTTTGTCAGACGACCAATTAACATAATTTTGTTCATAGTAAACTCTCCATTAAGAAATTATTCGCCGACTTTTGTTGTTAACTGACGCATAATGTTATCGTCGATTTTCAGCAGACGTTCACATTCATCAACAGCAGTAGCTGGACCGTTGAATTTTACTAATACATAGTAACCTTCACGATACTTTTTGTCGATTTCATAAGCCAATTTACGTTTGCCCCATTTATCAACTTCAGCTACAGTTGCGCCTTCTTTTACCAGGATACCATTGAATTTTTCTACAATGCCATCAATTGCATCTTCCGCAACTTCTGGTTTAATGATATACAGTAATTCATAATCACGCATTGTGTGCACCTCCTCCCCCCGGACTAATGGCCCTGACTTTGTCAGAGCAGGGATATCTAACTTGTGTATTATAGCACAATGAATCATACCGTGCAAGAAAAATTTTCATTTTTAAAATACTAATTTTTTATTTTAGCATCCACCATCAAACAAAACAACGCAGACGTTGCTTATTTAGCTATCATTTTTCCGATTCTGACTGGTAGGTAATTATTATCGTACTATCCTGCACACATACATCATAGCCTACTAAAACTTCAAAGGCTTTTGCCGGCACCCACATACGTCCATCCGCTGCAATCACCGGCGCACCTGACAATTCCGTCGGCGCTGTCATACCTATCATATCGGGATTCGAGCACCAAGAGCAATACAATTTATCGCCCTCGCGGAATTCCATAACTCGTACACCGTCATTCATGGTGGCAGTACGAGTTTCTGCATCCCAGCGAATAGCAATACCTAGGCTGTCGGCTACTGCGCGCAACGGTACCCAACCCTCGCCGCCGTATAAAACGCCTTGCGTGTTAGGCATTTCGCCATTTAAATTCAAATCAGCTTTTATGATTGCCAATCCGTTTGTTAAATTTTCCGGTGTTACTTCAGCAAAGGCTGGACCACTGCTCAGCAGCATCGCACTGCATAAAATACCGACCACTAATTTTTTTAGCTTCATCATAAAAAACTCCTTCCCATAATTTAGACAATTACAATTGTTTTCTTTTTAGACGCAAAATCAATCGGGAAGTTCCGTTTTTAGTCACTAAATTTCTGCATAGAAAATTAGTGGAAGTTATTTTGTTCAATACATCTCTCCATAATACATCATAATCTGTGGCCGCTTTTGCTCCTGCGCAGCCTGTTTGCTGCTGCTCAATAATTGCCTAATAGGATTGCTGCTAGAGAGATAATCTAACAAACTGCTAGGGGCCTGATAACTAAAATATTGTACATCTATGCTGTCATATCCCAAATCTGACGTCATGCGGGATAACGTATCGTCAAAAGGCTCCAAACCATCAATCAGACCATGTTCTAACGCCTGACTGGCACTATAAACGCGACCATCAGCCAATTTTCGCACAGTCGCTTCGTCCATATTTCTGCCTTCTGCCACAATATTGACAAACCGGTCGTAATATTCATCGCAAATAGATTGATAGATAGCTTTCTGTTCTTCTGTCAAAGGTTGATAGGAATTACCCATTGACTTATTAGGACCCGAAGTAATATAACTGACATCTACACCTAATTGGTCTAGTAAACCGCTCAAATCAACAAATTCTCCCATAATTACGCCAATAGAGCCAGTGATAGCATTGCGGTTAGCATAAATTTTATCAGCAGCGCAGGCTTCGTAATATCCACCAGACGCCGCATAGCTTTCAATGGCCGCATAAACAGGACGGCCCGTTTTTTCCTTGTAATTCATCAGTTTCAGATATAACTCATCAATTTGATACACCGCTCCACCCGGTGAATCTATGTGTAAAATCAACCCTTGATTGTGGCTATCTGATGTTATTTTCTCTATACTATTCAGCAAATATTGCTGGTCATACGTATAGCCATCATTTTCCGAAATGGTTCCTGCGATATCCAATACAGCAATATAGTCCGCAACTATCGGATTGCTGCCAAGCATTGCACACACAGCCAACCCTATACAGAATATCAGCAAAGCAATAAAAATATACAGGCCCTTTCGATTGGTATTCTGTTGATGTGCTTTCATCATTCCTTTTCTCCTCGCTCCACTTCTTTATTTTTCCGCTCCTCATCTGTTTCCGGCAAAATCTCACCTTCTATGGTTTCATAATAAATATCGCTGTCATTCCCAATATTACTTTGATATCGTATACTCATATTACCTATCTGTTTTTCATCAGCAAATACCGCAGCCTGTTCGCCTGTCAGACCAAATTCTTCCGGCGCACACACGCCATCGGCAACAGCCCTCGTTTTCAGCAGCTCATACACCTGTGAAAATACGCCTGTTACATAGCAATTCAACAATATCGACAAGGGTATTGTCACAATTTTGGCAATCACCGAGGCCTTGCTTAACAATAAATCAAAAGCTCCTTCATTCATAAGTTCAATAGGATTCTGCTCTATCACCAACATTTCTACTCCTATTGCGACAAGAAAAAGCAAAAAATACCAACCAAAAAAAGTCAGCCACAAAGTAAACAAATCGATTTTATAACCATTGGTCATTTTTTTGCTGGTGCGCAATGCGTCAACAATATCAGCATCTGGATCAGCAGCCAGTATATACGGATACATGGCATAAGCGTAGCATTTGACAATTCCCGGTATAATCAGCAATAATGTCCACAAAAATATCCATAAGGATTCCCATACACCGGCCAAAATATATTTTAAAAATCTGCTGAAAGGCTCAAAAAAATCACTGGTTCGAGCTTCGCGATTTTTCATCATCCACATCAAAAAGCTGCATATCGCCACATCAAAAGGCATTCTCACAATAAAACTCAAAAATTCTCCGCCTGCCTGATTTTGCATAGCTACTAATTCTATAGCAATTTCGATAGCAGACAGCAATAGCACTACAAGCAATACAGTTTGCCAATTTTCTTTCAACATCTTTTTTACATTATTTTTGATTAAAACTCTATCGTAGTTCAATTTCATCCCTCCCAATTCCAATCTATATGTCCTATGAAATTGTTTTTTATTATAGCACAGTTTTTCCTATAAGGCTATGTCTGATTTTCAGCGGGAAAATTGCCGTAAAAACAAGGTAAATCTTCAAGCAAAATAGAATAAAGCAACAGAATAAAGATTTTGCAATGAGGTGAATTTTTTTGAACAACAAACTAACAACTCGTGGTATGGCCGAAGGCGCTATTATGGCCGGATTGGCCACTATTTTTATGCTGATTGGAAATCTTCCATTCATTGGAGTGTTTGTATTATTGTTCTGCAGTGTGCCTATTACCATAGCAACTGTACGGCACGGCTCTCTTACCGGTGGCTTAGCGGCAATTTTGTCTACATTACTTCTAGCATTACTATTAGGTCCATTATCAGCTATTTCCGGCGGTCTACAATACATGGCGCTGGGCTGGGTATTTGGCTATATGCTATATCATCGAAAAAGCGGCAGCAAAACCATTCAAGCTGGCGTATTAACTGCTGCAATAGCAGCTTTGGTTATGTTATTAATCAGTTTAGGATTGATGGGCTTTACGCCGGAAGCCATTGCTTCTTATATGGACAGCTACACTGCAGATATGATGGAAGTATATCAAAGCACTGGAATGATTGATATGATGGCTCAACAAGGTGTTTCTAAAACACAAGTGATGGAGCTGTTACAGCAAAGTATGCATATGATTTTGCAGATTATGCCCGCATGCCTTGTAATTGTTCGCTCCATTATGGCTGTGATTACCTATTTCTTAACAATGTTGGTTTTAAAACGCTTAAAAATTCGCATTCCCCGTATCCAAAATTTTCAAAAGTGGGGATTGCCGGCTGCATCTGTTTGGGGCTTGATTATTGTATGGGCGTTGTGGTTGGCAGGAGATTATATCAACATTAAATGGTTGAATATCATTGCGCTAAATTTCTTGTTGATTTATGGTGCGTTGCTATTTTTAGATGGACTAGCGTTATCCTGCTACTGGTTTAAATTTGACCAGATGTCTTCGTTAATGAAAATTGTAGGCGTTCTATTTCTTCTGTTATTTTTCACAGGATTCCTAATCGCATGTATTTTAATGGGACTGGCCGATTTATTGTTTGACTTCCGCAAGCTCAGGGTGGATAATAAGAAAGTAAGCAAAGGATAGGAGGAATGACTGATGAAAGTTATTTTATTACAGGATGTACCAAAGGTTGGCAAGAAAGACCAGGTTTTAGAAGTAAAAGAAGGGTATGCCCGCAATTTTCTTTTCACAAAAAAATTAGCTGTGGAAGCTACCCCTGCCAATATGAAAGAATTGCAGCGTCAAGAAAAAATTCGTGCTGATAAAGCCGCTGCCCAAAAAGCTGAAGCTGTAGCGCTGGGCGAAAAATTGAAAAACACAACTGTCACCATTCAGACAAAATGCGGCACCGGCGGTAAATTATTCGGCGCTGTTACCAATAAGGAAATTGCAGAACAGTTGGAAAAATCCGCCGGCATCAAAATTGATAAACGGAAGATTAATCTGGAAGAAAACATCAAAACATTGGGAACTTATCGCCCACTAGTAAAATTACATCCAGATGTGCATGTAGAATTAACTGTAAAGATTATCGAACAAGGTTAATCGCTATTACATCTAAAAATGAAAAAGATTGTATCATGCTGATTTGTTTCACACGATACAATCTTTTTCATTTCCTGTGCAATAAATACTATGTGCGTGATACAATTTCCTCGCTGATTACGGTTCCGTTGGTTAAGTCAATTTTAATCAACACATTCTGTCCATCACTTTGACGACAACAATAAATAGAAAACACATCATCATCTATCGTTGGCTCTATATCTGCATCTGCATTACCTGGCAAACCAATTACATAATATTGTGAATCAAAATAATAAAAATCTTCAGTAGCTAATTGCCCTTTCAAAGAATATTCCCGTTCTGCTTCGCCACGTTTACAGATAACCAATTTAAAAAAATCACTGACTGTACTACAAGGATATCCTACATAATAGTCATCACTATAATAATAATAAAGGTTCCAAATGCCACTATGCGGTGATGTTGCACCTATCTTACTATCATCTAAAACCGGACGGAACATATCGGTGCTGTTAATCACTAATCCATTCGTGTTATCAAAACGGTAATCCCAGCCGAATTCATCTACAGCAAACTGCCATGTCAACGGAAAATAGGTAACACCACGGAAATTCAGCACCGGATAAGGCTCCTTGCTGTTGTCCAAAAATTCAGAACCTCTAATTGTATTCACTGCAATTTGATAAGTTGGGATGGTAGCCGTATAAGCAGATTTATTTTTACTAGCTGCTTTTTCTAGCTGCAATACATCTTCCTTTTCCTCTGCTTTGCCCACAAACAACACCTTTGTGCTGTCATACCAATTCGCCTTTACATTTAAAAATCGGGCGCCGTGATAAGTCATTGGAAAATAAGTAATGTCCTTATACACAATCAATGGATACTGACTGTAGCTATTATCAACCATAGTACCATTCAAAGTTACCTTAAAAGTTGGCAATGTCACCTTCACCTGTGTATCAGCAAAAGCAGGTGTTGCGACACCAGTTAATAAAAACGCAGATAAAAGAATTGAAGCGATATAGGTCTTTTTCATGACGGATTCCTCCTTCAATATTTTGTATTTTTAAATTATTTATTTTATTATAACAGAACGATTTTTATTTTACAAGAAAAATTCTACAATTATAAATTCTAATTTTATTTTCTACAAAATCCCCGTAAAATATTATTTACTAATATTTTTGGTTTTTATTGTTTGTAAACTTAAAATATGTTATACTGCTATCAGATGGTTTTCTGATAAAAAATTGAAAGGAGGTGCCATGATGAATGATACAGAAAAAGTAATACAAATGTTAGCTAACATACAATCTGATATTTCTACCATACATTCTAATATGGACCGCATGCAATCTTCCATTGACACCATGCAGTCCACCATTGTAACAATGCAATCAGATATTTCTTCCTTAAAAGAAGGACAACTACGTTTAGAGCAATCCATTCACAATTTAGAAAAACGACAAGACACACTGGAACAATCTTTTGCTCGCATGGAAAAACGGCAAGATATATTGGAACAATCCTTTGCCCGCATGGAAAAACAGCAAGATGCTCTGAAGCAATCCTTTATCCGTTTAGAAAACACGCTTACAGCTAAAATCAACGCTTTGTTCGATGCCTTTGAACTACGCGGCGATCAAATTCTCAATTTAGAAAAGAAAACAGACCAACGATTAAGCCATTTAGAAAAAGACACAGCCTATCTACTACATAAATCTACCCAATATGACGAAAAATTCGCACAAATCGCAAACATACTCACACAATAAAATTCCATTACAAAAGGCCGGATGCATACCCATCCGGCCTGTATTTTTTCATATTTATCGTACAATCAAACAAACACTAGCCTAAAAGCATACGGTCATTTACCATTTCTGCCCCGCTGGCTTTTTCAAACATTTTCAGCAAATCAGGCACGTCCAGATTTTTCTTTTCTTCTCCGGCTACATCAATGATTACCTGTCCATTATAAAGCATAATTAGACGATTTCCGCAACGCAATGCATCTCTCATATTATGGGTAATCATCAGCGTTGTCAGATGATCTCTCTCGACAATTTTTTCCGTCAGAGCCAGCACCTTCGCTGCTGTTTTAGGGTCTAACGCGGCGGTATGTTCATCCAACAATAACAGCTTAGGCTTATTCAAGGTTGCCATCAACAGCGTAACAGCCTGACGCTGCCCACCGGATAACAGACCTACTTTACTGCTCAAGCGGTCTTCCAAACCTAAGTCTAATTCCCTCAACATTTCTCGGAACTGTTCCTTCTGCTTAGCTTTTGAACTCCAAGCTAAACCAGGGAATTTTCCACGACGGCTGGCAATTGCTAAATTTTCATCAATTTGCATATTAGCAGCGGTACCCATCATAGGATCCTGGAATACACGACCAATATACTTAGCCCGTTTATATTCAGGCTGTTTCGTTACATCTACATCATCGATGGTAATGGTGCCGCTATCTACCGGCCACACACCGGCAATGGCATTCAACATTGTGGACTTACCGGCACCGTTGCCGCCAATAACTGTGACAAAATCACCGTCATTTAAGTGCAGATTTAACCCCTGCAATGCCCTTTTCTCATTGACAGTGCCTTTATTAAAGGTTTTCCGAATATCTTTTACATCTAACATTGCCTACGCCCCCTTCGCATTACTGATTTTTTCTTTAATCAGCGGCATCGCCAGGGCAATTACCACGATAATCGCTGTCAGCAATTTCATATCATTCTGATTCATACCCATCTTCAATACGAACGCAATTACAACACGATATACAATTGAACCGCCTACTACAGCCAGAAGCCAATTCATAAAATTACGCGTACCGAATAATACTTCCCCAATAATAACAGAAGCCAAACCAATTACGATTGTCCCCGTACCCATGCCGGCATCGGCAAAGCCTTGGCTTTGTCCAAGTAATGCGCCAGCCATAGAAACCAAACCATTACTAATCAATAAACCTAGAATAATCGTAATATCCGTATCTACACCCTGTGCGCGAATCATTTGTTTATTGCAGCCTGTGGCGCGGATAGCTGCGCCAATTTCTGTGCCAAAAAACCAATACAGAAAAATAATAATTGCAACTACAAACAACAATCCACACACTAAAATACTTTCATTCTTATTTAAGCCAAACCCTTCAAAGAATGTATAAATGGTATCCATTCGCAAAATAGATACATTGGACTTATTTCCCATCACACGAAGGTTAATAGAATATAGCCCAATCATAGTCAAAATACCTGCCAATAAAGCCGGAATTTTCAATTTTGTATGTAATAAGCCTGTCACAACACCGGCAATGGAACCTGCTACGAATGCTAATACTACTGCTACTACCGGAGAACCGCCTCCTGCAATGAAGGAAACAGCTACAGCTGCCCCTAATGGATAGCTACCTTCCACTGTCAAATCGGCAATATCCAACACACGATAGGTCAAATACACCCCTAATGCCAGAATTCCCCACAGCAGCCCTTGCCACAGCGTGGACAAAATTAAACTTGAACTCATAAAAAAACTCCTTTCAACCGTCCTACGAATACAATATGCTTTTATTTTAGCTTAATCCTAATCTTTTTGCAATGAAAATCCCCTATACAACAATATAAATAAAATAATTTTTTAGCTATGTTTTTGAAAGCAATAATCGTTAACTAAAATGTATAAAAAATATTACCTCGTCATATAATGAAATTATTTATTAATGTGAGTATTTAATAAATTATAACAATTGGACGATAAATTGAATTTATATTATAGTTTAATCATAGTTATATATTAACTGCGCAGAAAATATAACAAATCTCTAAACTCAAAAGAGGTGTTTATTATGGATTTTTCTGGCAATAAAAAGCATTACCTCCATTCAGCAATCGGGTTATGCTTAATGTTTGGCATCGGATTTCTTCCACCTATTGATCCTATAACACAAATTGGAATGCAGGTAGGTGGCGTTTTCATCGGTCTTTTGTATCTTTGGACAACAGTTGGGATTTTATGGCCCAGCCTTCTGGGATTAGGTGCATTAGCTTTGTGTGACTGTGCCAACATTACCGATGTCTTGGCTGCCTCCTTCGGCAACAATGTTACTATTTTAATGATTTTTATCTTAGCTTTAGTTGGCGTTGTAGAAATTGCGGGAATTCCTGACTATATCATTCAATGGATTATGACAAGAAGAATCATTGAAGGACGTCCTTGGTTATTTACAATTATTATTTTAATAGGAACTTATATTACTTCTGTAATGGCTGCCATTGTAGCTGCATTTTTATTTTGGTCTATCCTTTATAAACTTTTTGAAGATATTGGTTATAAAAAAGGGGACAAATATCCTAAATTATTAATTTTCGGCGTAGCTTATGCTACATGTCTTGGAACTTTTTTAATGCCATTTCAAGGTATGGGATTATTATTAACAGGCACTATGCAAAGTGCAATCGCAAACAGCACTATGCCATACTTTCCTTACATTATCGTTAATCTTGTTCTTTCTCTTATTTCCATACTTATTTACGTCCTAGCTATGCGATTTATTTTTAAACCTGATGTATCGCTGCTTCGTAACGTAAAAACAGAAATGTTCCAGGAAAACAAATTATCGCCTATGACTGGATTACAAAAATTTCTAGCCTTTTATTTGGTATTTATGATTGTAGCTCTACTATTACCTTCGTTCTTACCAAAAAGTTGGATTCTATCTCAAAAATTAAGTTCTCTTGGCTCAGCCGGTATGATTTTAATTCTCTTTGCAATCTTATGTATCATACGCGTCAATGGAAAAGATCTAGTTGATTTTCGCGCTCTGGCACATCAAAAAATTGCATGGGAATTGGTTTTCCTTACTGCGATGGCTTTAGCTATTTCTGGATACTTAACAAAACCAGAAACTGGCATAAGCACCTTGCTAACACAAATTTTAAATCCTATTTTCCTAGATAAAAGCTCCATGATGTTCATTTTTTTACTATGCCTGTTGGCTGTTTGTTTAACAAATGTTGCAAATAACGGCGTGATTGCAATGCTTATTATGGCACTTTCCTGCCTATATGTAGGAAGTTATCAAATGAATCCTGCCATTGTAGTCATCCTTTTATCCTATTGCACCAATATTGCTTTTTTATTGCCCGCATCTTCCATGTTTGGTGCCATTGTACATGGTAATGAATGGCTAAATTCAAAAGACATTTATGTTTATGCAATATTTGTCGCGATTGTAGCCATTCTCATAACGGTATTAATAGGCTATCCATTAGCTGATATTTTACTATAACAATTGAATTTACCCTAAGGAGGCTAAAAAATGAGAAACGAAATTTCAAAGAAACAATTTGTTTTAGGTATTGATGCCATGGACCCGAAACTTACTGCTAAATATGTAAAAAAGGGACTCATGCCCAATGTAAAAAAATTAATTGAATTAGGTTCTTGCAGAGAAGATTTAAGTATGTTAGGCGGTCATCCAACGGTAACACCCCCTATGTGGACCACTCTAGCTTGTGGCTGTTGGCCCGCTACACATGGAATTACAGATTTCAACTATCGTTTAAGAGGCGAAGAATTAGCTGCTTGTGGTGTAGGATTAACTAAGTATGGGCTTGATTCTCGTTTATGCGAAGCAGAGCAATTATGGAATGTTTTTGCTGAAGCAGGAAAAAAAACATTAGTGGTACATTGGCCTGGCTCTTCTTGGCCACCATCTTCAAATAACCCTAATTTACATGTCATTGATGGTTTGCAGCCTGGTTGTATCAACATGGGGGTTGCAGAAGTTGAAAAAGAATTTGTTATGGTAGCCAGTGATAAAAACCAAGGATGCGGTTTTAAAGAAAAAGTCGCAACTGATGGAAATATTCCTTGTGTCATCACTGATTTAAAAGTGGAGGAAAGCAAAGTGACCGATTTCTTTGCCCTACTCTCCACAGACAATAAACCCAAACCAATGGTTATCCTTTCTGAAAAAGATAGCGGAGGAAATTTAGGCTTGGCTCCATTCGATGTATCGTTCTCGCAGATAAAAGATGCTGATGAAAAATGGATAGCCGCTCCTAAAGATGCTAAAGAATTTGTTATGCTTTTCTCTAAAGGATTAATTCATCACAACGGTTTGATTTTAAAAAACAAAAATGGCATCTATGATAAAATTGCTTTATACACAAATAAAAGACAAACCGAGCCTTATATTATTTTGGATAAAAATGTTTATACAGTAGGAATTTCAGGAAAAGCAATTCGCCGTGATGAAACCTTTGACGTAATTCGTAATATGCGCTTATTAGATTTAAGTGAAGATGGAACTTCCTTCCGTATGTGGATTTCGGCCGCAATGGATATTAACAACGATTCCTGCTGGTCACCTAAACGATTATATAAACAATCTACCGATAAATTTGGCTACCCCACACCAGAATCTAATTTAGGAGCTGGCGACCGCCGATTAATTGTTGATTGTATGATTGAAACCTGGAATGTTAGTGGAAAATGGCAGGCCGATGTGGTTAACAATTTAATTGAAGAAGAAGATTATGATGTTGTATTTTCTCATTTCCACAATGTTGACGCTTTAGACCATATGCTCTCTAAATTTATGAAGGACCGTGGCAACAACATTCCATCAGGAATGAAAGAAACTGATTATCAAGAATTTATGGAAAAAATATATATTCAAACAGATAACTACATTGGAGAATATATGCATCTATTAGAAAAAGGATGGACCATTTATCTGGTTTCTGACCATTCTGTTGTTTGCCCTGAACACGGAACAACTATGTTAGGTGATTTTGGCATCAACATTCCTATTATGCGTGAACTTGGCTATACCTATGTTATCAAGGACGAAAATGGCAATGATACCAGAGAAATCGACTGGTCTAAAACAAAAGCAGTAGCTAGCAGTATTTATGTTGACCTGAACCTTATTGGCAGAGGAGACCATGGTATTGTAGACCCTAAAGACCAATATGAATTAGAAGAAGAAATCATCACAGCGCTATACAACTACAAACATCCTAAAACTGGAAAACGGGTGGTTTCTCTGGCTTTACGCAAAAAAGATGCTATTATTTTAGGTTTGGGTGGAGAAGGCTGTGGAGATATTGTAATGTGTATCACAGATGGATATAATATTGACCATGCCGATTGTCTGACAACTACTGAAGGCTGTGCAGATACAACCATGTTACCAATTTTTATTGCTGCCGGTACTGGTATCAAACAAGGCTATAAAACCAATCGTTATATTAAACAGATTGATTTAGCCCCTACGATGGCAGCATTAGGTGGAGTTCGAATGCCTAAGGATTGTGAAGGAGCGCCAATTTATCAGATTATGACAGAAGTTTATTAAAATAATTGGCGAGAAAGCCCTTTGACGTAAATTAAATATTTAGAATAATAAAAATACCAGGGTGCAACAAGCTACGTTATGTTATACCTTGGTATTTTTATAAAATCTCAGCAATTATTTTTCAATAGAGAAATTATTCTATTTTTTAATATTTCTGGACAATTGGTATGATAATAGAGATTGAAATCAAAGGTAAAATTATCTTTTAGTGGAACAAATCTAAAATTTCGATAATTTTTATTGGTTTCATTTACACATTTCCAAACTGTTAAATCGACACCAAAGGCTACTGCATTTCCACTTAAAATTACTTGCTCAAATAAAGCCATATTCGGAACTGTAATTACTTTTTTTGGTTCTACACCGCATTTTCTCAATAAACCAAACAATAAATCATTGATCCCATATCCACCTACATAAGAAACTAACGGCAATTTATGTACATCTTTTATTCTTATACTGTGTACATCCTGAGAAAGAAGTTTACTTTCTTTCGATAACATAATCTGTCCTTTTGCGGAATATAACTTCTGCATTTCTACATTCTCAGGCAATATATCTTCTTCCATAGGGTCTGTTTGCCAAGCAAGGGCAAAAGCAAATTCATCATTTGAAACGAGTTCTAGCATCTCAAACAAATACATATCTTGAATGACTAAATTTCCACACAAACCATTTTCATACAATTTAGGCAACAAATTTGACAAAAATCCCTCACTTATCGCTGGAAACGTATATATTTTTAAAGAGTCATATTGAACTGAAGGTTCAATAATACTTTTAATATGTTCTAATTCATCTAAATGTTCAAGAATGTGTTGACTTTTTTCTACTATTTTCCTCCCAGCATTGGTCAATTTTATACTCCTGGTTGTTCTGTCAAAAATAGTTACACCTAGTTCTTCCTCCAATTTTTTAATAGAGATACTAATGGTTGGCTGTGTCACATGTAAATTTTCACTGGCAATACGAAAAGAATTATTGCGAGCAACTTCAACTAGATAATACAATGGTTCACTTCTTAGCATTTCTATCACTCCTTAAAAACAATACTCAAATCAAATCCTATAACTATTTATAAGTTATCCTATCACATTTTTGAAAAATAATATAGAGTATTTTAACCTTTTTTAAAGTAAAAGTTTTAAGAAATTCAACACAAAAAGATGCGCTCCTTCTACTAAAAGAACGCATCTTCCTATCATGTCTATTTTGCCGTTGAAGCTTTTGTTTCAATCATCGTTGCCTGTTCTAATAATTCCTTTGGAATTTCCAAACCAATCCGTTCTGCTTCGTTCTGATTGATGGCTAGCGTCAAATCTTCTTCATCGGCATATTCAATTGGCATAGTAGCCGGCTCTACTTCCCCTGTTAAAATTTTTACAGCCATTTCGCCGGTTTGATAGCCCAATTTATAATAATCAATTCCGTAAGTTGCTGTTGCGCCGCCTTCCACCTGCGCTATTTCCCCGCCAATAACCGGCAATTTCGCTTCTTCTGTTACAGATATAACCTGAGGAATACTAGAGGCCACCGTGTTATCTGTCGGCAGGTAAATAGCCTCTACCTGACCTACCAAACTCTGTGTAACCTGCTGCATATCATTAATATTAGAAAATGCCGCTTCCTGTACAGATACACCATGCTGCTCCAAATACTGCTTCATGTGTGCTACCTGCAATTGAGAATTAATCTCGCTGGAATTATAAATAATTCCTACTGTTTTTACATCAGGCACCAGCTGCAACAACAACTCTCCCTGTTTTTCAATGGGATTTTGATCACTGGTGCCTGTCACATTATAGCCAGGCGCATCGTTGCTCTTTACCAGCTTTGCTTCTTCATAATTGGTGATTGCCGTTCCCACAATAGGAATTTCATCGGTGGCAGCAGCCATCACCTGTGCTGTAGAAGTTGACACTGCACAGATTAAATCTACATCTTCATTGATAAAAGTTTGCGCAATACTTTCTAGATTGCTTTGTTCATTTTGGCCGTTGCGCTGCACGAAGGTTACGTTTTCTCCTTCCACCAAACCATAATCGGCTAACGCCTGCACAAAGCCAGCATTTGTAGCGTCAGCAGCGTCATGGGTTACCAACTGCACAATGCCCACCTTGTATTGCTGCGTTTCTGTTTGATTTTGATTTCCGCAGCCAGCGGCAGTTCCCATGAAGAACGCTGCCACTATCAAAACAACACAGCATGTTTTCCACATTTTTTGTTTCATTGTTGCCCTCCCTATTTTTCATTTGCGTTGCTTTTATTGTAACGGTTTCCACTACTATTTTCAATAGAGATATTGCTTTCCAGCAAAAAGAGCTGCTTTCTATTTTTAGAAAACAGCTCTTTGTAATTCCATTTTGCACATAAATCAGAAAATTAGTTTGCGGTTGTGGTAACCAATTCAGCTTGTTCCATTAATTCATCTGGAATATCTACGCCGATAATTTCTACTGCCTCTGTATTAATTACCAATTTCAAATCTGATGGGCCTTGAATTGGCATGGTTGCCGGTTCTGCATCACCATCTAAAATTTTAGCGGCCATTAAGCCAGCATCATAGCCAATTTGATAGAAATTAATTCCATAGGTTAACGTAGCGCCTGCAGTTACCTGCGATTCTTCACCGCCTAAGGTTACCAGCCCAGCTTCATCGGTCACGCCAACCACCTGCGGCATTGCAGATGCTACGTTATTGTCAGTTGGCAGCCAGATAGCATCTACTTCACCCACCAAGCTCTGTGCAGCCTGTTGAATATCGTTGACACTGGTGATAGTCCGTTCTTCAACAGTTAACCCTTTTTCCGCACAAACTTCTTTTAAAATGCCGACCTGAATTTGCGAATTTTTTTCACTGGAGGTATAGATGGTGCCAATGGTTTTGGCATCTGGTACAACCTGCAGCAATAAATCAATTTGCTCTGCAACTGGCGTCATATCATGGGTGCCGGTTACATTGGTGCCCGGTTCTTCATCGCTGTTTACCAAGCCAGCCTGCTCAAAGCTGGTGATTGCAGTCCCTACAATTGGAATATCTTCCGTAGCAGCAGCCATCACCTGCGTAGATGGCGTAGCGATAGATAAAATCATATCTACTTCATCAGATAAAAATTGTTGTGCAATACTCTGTAAATTACTTTGGTCACCCTGGGCATTCTGCTGATTAATTTCCAAATTTTTTCCTTCTTCATAGCCGCCAGCTTTCAGCCCATCAATCATACCCTGATTAGCTTGGTCCAGTGCGCCATGCTGCATCAGTTGTACAATCCCGACTTTATATACTTTTTCTTCCTGCTGAGAATTACCATTGCCGCAGCCAGACAGCATTCCTACAGACATTGCTGCAATTGCCGCCACTGCGACGCCTTTCATCCATTTACTTTTCTTCATACCCTTCTCAATCCTTCCATCCTTCTAATCATTCTGCTTTTTTATTCCACATAGCTATAGCAGTTTTAGCCTGCGCGTCAAAAAGATGTATACACACCTTATTTGCCCATCCCACATTTCTACATATATTACGTGCTTATTTTATTACTTCCTGTCAGGAAGCTCAATATTTATTATGAAAAAATAGGATTTTATAAAAAAAGAGAGATACCTGCATAGCTATATCTCTCTTTTTTGCTTATCACTTCAACATGAAGTTATTCTGCTTCGTCTGTTGTCAGAGTTGCTTTTTCCATCAAATCAGCCGGAATTTCTACACCGATGGCTTCTACAGCGGTCGGATTGATTACCAAATTCAAATCGGATGGACCCTGAATTGGCATTTCAGCCGGAACACTTTCGCCATCTAAAATTTTTGCAGCCATCACACCGGCATCATAACCAATTTGATAGAAATTAATCCCGTAAGTGATGGTGCCGCCAGCGTATACCATGGATTCTTCCCCGCATACGGTAACCAAACCAGCTTCATCAGTCACGCCAACCACCTGTGGCATTGCAGATGCTACGTTATTATCGGTTGGCAGCCAAATGGCATCTACTTCCCCAACTAAGCTCTGTGCAGCCTGTTGAATATCATTGACAGTAGAAATGGTTCTTTCTACTACAGTTAAGCCTTTTTCAGCAGCAACTTCTTTTAAAATTTCAACCTGTACCTGAGAATTCTTTTCACTGGAGGTATAAATGGTACCAACAGTTTTTGCATCTGGTACTACCTGCAATAATAAATCAATCTGTTCAGCAACTGGACTCATATCATGGGTGCCAGTTACATTGGTGCCTGGCGCTTCATCGCTGTCAACTAATCCAGCCTGTTCAAAGCTGGTGATTGCAGTCCCGACAATTGGAATTTCTTCTGTTGCTGCAGCCATCACTTGAGTTGCCGGTGTAGAAATAGACAAAATAATATCTACTTCATCAGCCAGAAACTGCTGTGCAATGGTCTGCAAATTGGACTGATCGCCCTGGGCATTCTGCTGATTAATCTCTAGATTTTTACCTTCTTCATAACCGTTGTCCCGCAAACCATCAATCATACCCTGGTTAGACTGATCCAGCGCGCCATGCTGCATCAGTTGCACAACCCCAACCTTGTAGGTTTTTTCTTCCTGCTGGGAACCGCCGCTGCAGCCAGCCAACATTCCTACCGACATTGCTGCAATTGCCGCTACTGCAATGCCTTTCATCCATTTACTGCTTTTCTTCATGTTTTTCACAATCCTTCCGTCCTTCAAAGTTCTCTGCCTTGATTTATTCCGCACAGCTACGGCAGTCAAATGCTATACGTCAAAAAGATGCCATACATCTTTCTTGCCTTAAATTATTCTTCAGCTACAGAGCCAGTGGTTACCTGCGTTGCACTTTCTAATAAATCTGCCGGCACATCAACGCCTAAAATTGCCACTGCATCAGTATTTACAATTGCAACACAGTCTTCCTGCGGCATATACTGAATTGGCATGGTAGCAGGTTCCCCTTCACCTTTCAAAATTTGTGCAGCCATTACACCAGCATTATAACCCAACTGATAGTAGCTGAATCCATAGGTTGCTGTACCGCCAGCTCTTACCATAGATTCTTCCCCACAAATGGTAACCAGACCAGCTTCATCGGTCACGCCAACTACCTGCGGCATTGCAGATGCCACGTTATTGTCGGTTGGCAGCCATAAAGCGTCTACTTCACCAACTAAGCTCTGTGCAGCCTGCTGAATGTCATTGACAGTAGAAATGGTTCTTGCTTCTACTGTTAAGCCCATTTCTCCGGCAACCTGTTCCAGAATATCTACCTGCACCTGAGAATTGGTTTCACTAGCTGTATAAATCGTACCGATTACTTTTGCATCTGGAACCAACTGCAGCAACAGATTTAACTGTGCTTCGATTGGGTTCATATCACTGGTACCAGTTACATTAGCGCCAGGCGCTTCATCACTTTCTACCAATTTGGCGTCGGTATAGCTGGTAATTGCAGTGCCTACGATTGGAATATCGGTAGTGGCAGCAGCCATAACCTGTGCAGCAGGCGTAGCGATTGCTAAAATAATGTCATCTTCGTTGGAAACAAACTGCTGCGCAATATTCTGCAGGTTACTCTGGTCGCCCTGTGCATTCTGCTGGTCGATTTCCAGATTTTTGCCTTCTTCAAAGCCGTTGTCCTTCAAACCGTCAATCATACCTTGATTGGCCTGGTCTAACGCGCCGTGCTGCATCAACTGTACAACGCCAACTTTATAAGTTTGTTCTTCCTGTTTGTTGCCGCCGCAGCCGGCCAGCATACCCACGGACATTGCCGCAATTGCTGCAATTGCAACGCCCTTCATCCATTTTTTGTTTTTCATGTCCTCATTCCTCCATAATTTTCTTTCTGTCCCCGTAAGAAAGACTTGCCCTTATTGTACTCAATTTAGAATTGCTTTGCAAGGCATAATATTCAAATTTTAGCTGTTCAGCACCATAAATATCTATATTGTTCTGTCAATAAACATCAAATTTTCCAAAAATGCAGCCTACTATACAAAATTCATCATGTTTTATTATTTTCTTTTACAATCAATACGGCTAAAGGCGGATAATTGGGCCTGTTATAAAAATCTGTTACCATTACAGTATATTGCTTACAATCCAATTGCTTTAGCCATTGCAGCACAGCATCCCGCTCCGCAAAGCCCGTATCGCCGCCATGATAAACTGCTAAGCTAATCATGCCCAATGGTTTCAAAAGCCGTAGTCCCTGTTCTAAGGCTGCAATTGTGGTAAGCGCTTTGGTAGCAATATCATGATTGCCACCGGGCAAATACCCCAGATTAAACATAATTGCGTCCACCGTACCTGCTTCTGCATACAAGTGCATATTCTCATGACCATCTAATACCAGCGTTACTCGCTGCTGTAAATCATGCTGCTGCAGCAATTTTTCTGTAGCAGCAACAGCTTCCGATTGAATATCCATTGCCAGTACATGCCCCGTATCTCCTACCAATTGGGCCAAAAACAACGTGTCATGTCCTTTCCCTGCTGTTGCGTCAATACAAAATGCTCCTTTTTGGATTGACAGCTGTAAAGATTGCTGTAATAAACGAATTGTATTAATAGATTGGGCCAAAACGCTCCCCTCCCGCTTGTCCTTTTTTCCTCGATATGTGTATAATAATACCATTCTCATTTATATTCCTGTCAAGGGGGTTTTCGTATGCAAGCATTCAAAAAATGGCTCAATAAAGTTTTTATTGACGGACTCAGCGGCATGGCCACCGGTCTGTTTGCCACATTAATTATTGGCACCATTATTCAGCAGATTGGCAACCTGGTAGGCGGTTCCATCGGCGACACGATTTTCTTAATTGGGAAAATGGCCGCGGCAGTTACAGGCGCCGGCATTGGCTGCGGCGTGGCCCATCGTTTCAAAGAGCCGCCACTGGTTTTATTATCGGCAGCTACAGCCGGCATGGTGGGAGCCTTTGCTTCCAAAATTCTGGCTGGCACCGTTTTAACCGACGGCGTGATCCATCTATCAGGTCCCGGCGAACCATTGGGTGCTTTTATCGCCGCTTATATTGCTATTGAAGCAGGCCATTTAGTTTCCGGCAAAACAAAAATTGATATTCTTATCACACCATTTTGCGGTATTATGGCTGGATCCGCTGTAGGACTCATTCTTGGCCCGCCAATTTCCGCCTTTATGGTATGGCTGGGCTCTCTGATCAACTGGGGCACTGTGCAGCAGCCGTTCCTGATGGGCATTATCGTTTCTGTTTTAATGGGCATCATCCTGACACTGCCTATCAGCTCTGCCGCTTTAGGAATTATCTTAGATTTAAATGGTATTGCCGCCGGTGCTGCCGTAGTAGGCTGCTGCTGCAACATGGTAGGCTTTGCCGTTGCCAGCTATCACGATAATAAAATCGGCGGCTTGCTGGCCCAAGGATTAGGCACCAGCATGCTGCAAATCGGCAATATCGTGCGCAAACCTATTATTTGGCTACCAGCCATCATTTCCAGCGCTATTTTAGGCCCCGTATCCACTATGATATTCGGCATGACCAGCAACGCTACTGGCTCCGGAATGGGCAGCGCCGGTTTGGTAGGACAGATTATGACCTTCCAAACCATGACCCAAACACTATCCGCAGGCACGGTGTTGTTTCAAATTATTCTAATGCATTTTATTTTGCCCGGTATTTTAGCCTTTGCAATCTCTGAAATTATGCGTAAAAAAGGCTGGATTAAGGACGGCGACATGAAGTTGGACGTGTAAGCAAAAAATTTTTTCTAATTAAAAATGCGCATATTCAAAAAATTAAAAATGTTTCACGTGAAATATTTTAATCCAAGAAAAGCAGTTTGAACGCCAACAGCCAGCAGACGTTCAAACTGCTTTTTTATTGTATTATGCAAAACAAATATGCCAGCAGATGAGGGGGCGTATCGCCTCCCCCATCTGCTGTAAAAAACTCTCGTAAACAAATGTTGTATAATGTTTGGTTATACAATAAAATAACTCGGTAAATCACTGACCCATCTTGCCGGAAAACGTCATATAAAAATATAAGATATTCCATATTCTGAACAGAGCAAAATGGAGCCGAAGAACCTTCCTTCCAACATTCATCGCCAAAAAAATGCACAGAGCAAAATGAAATCCCCGCATTCATATTGGTTGAGCAGAAAACCAGCATTTTGACTGTATTTCGTACCCCCCTGTTAGAGCGCAAAATACAGAAACCGCCAACAAACGCAAAAAAATTAAGCAAAAAATGTTTCACGTGAAACATTTTTTGCTCCAAACCACGGACATCTGTCC
>CABQBF010000027.1 GCA_902462325.1 uncultured Peptococcaceae bacterium | reverse complement strand
TCAAGCTGACCGTAAATAAACGTCTCGAAAACACAAATATCCGCCATATCAATCCAGATATGACGGATACCTATAACTCTATTTTAGATATTTCACTTGTCTACTTGACAAGGAGCTGATCAATACAGAGTTTATTTCCTGTGGGAATTTTTTCGTCCATCTAGACTGCTTTTCTGCTTTTATAAGCAAATTGAGAGGTACTGGAAATTTTTTCTGTGTTGCGAAGCGGTTAAAAACGGTTTACAATAGGATAGAGAACCAAATGATTTTTGCAAAATGTATTGGTTAGGAGTCGCGTAGAGAAAGTCTGACTAGCATGAAAAATTGAGTTGTTCTATTGAACCTGACTGGATGGGAGGAAGCAGAATGGATGGGGAAAAGCTGGTGACAATGGAAGGCGATGTGCTGAGAGCGGTTTTTCGTTCTGAATTGCGCAGCGGTGGCTGTTATGGAGAGGGTCGTGACAAAAAACAGGCCAAAGCTATGGCAGACCGTATTGGCAAGATTTTTGATGTGGTGGAATTATTGAATTCTTTGGCAGAATTTTTAGCGCAGTATGAAGATTTTACAGTGGAGAAAATGGAACATGGTCTTTATGTTTTGGGCCAACAGGTAAACCGGCGAAAAAAGAAGCAGAAGAATGGCGGTTGTTTCAAGTTGGAGTACAACGGTATGGGAAATTTGCTTCTGGTTTCTTTCGGCGGCGGAGAAGGTTTTTATTGTAATTTAATTGAGTTGATAGACAATTTGACGCATCGTTTTGGCTTGCAGTTGGCGTTATGTATACAAGAGGATGATAGGCTGAAGCAATTTTATCAGAATTATCTGGATTGGCTGACGCCTTATGCCGAACAGATGACAGCATTGCGGCAGGATTTTTTAACAGCGCTTGTTGGGGCCATTGGCCAAGACGTAAAAAATTTTCCTCCACAAAAAGTGGACTGGATGCCGGTAAAAGCCAATATTCCCTATTTAACTGACAAATTTCAACAGATACTCCGGCAGTATCGTCTGCCCCAATTAGAGATGCCGCAAATGCGTCAGGAAATTGGTTTTCAAATTCAGGTCCAGCCTTATGCGTTTTCATTTTTGGTGGATTGCGGCACCTACAATGCCGTTGCTGTGCAATATCTGGACAGGCAGACGGACAAAAATTGTTACCGGCGGGTTTTGACCGGCGCCCAGACCGTTACGCTGTTGAAACAGTTACAAGCCGAAAGCGAGAAACAGGAAAATCCGTTTTTCCGCCTGATGGGGAAAGAACTAGAGTTTTTGTTGCGGAAACTGTTATTTCTAGATACTTAATAAATTACTTGAATTATAGGCGATTTATGGAGATATAACAGATTTATATAAGGTTAATTTTAGATGTATCGTTTTTATTAATAGAAGATCTTATTTTTTGCACAGGACAAAAAATATAAATAAATTATCAGAAAACAAAAAGCTACTGTAGGAAGTTGTTGTTTGTACGATGGGTAAATGTAAATATCGTAAACGTTTACGGAAACAACATTAACTTCATAATAGTAGCTTTTTTATTGGAGGTTAATTAATTTATAAGGTGAGATTGATACAGGTGGGATTTTATCCAACTCAAAGAATTTCTTGGATGACTTCTTTTAGTACAGAAATAAATATTTTGTCATAGGTAGAAGGTTTATATTTCAGACTTTCAATATAACCAAATCTGCTTTTTGTATTGCAGTCAGAGATAGGGAGGGCATGAATGAGATTGTATTTTAGATAAATATCGTCATAAGTCATTGTTTTGAAGAACAATGAAATATAATTTTGTTCGCTAATTATTTTTTTTATGAAGCGAACATCATTTAGTCTTAAAGCGACTTGAGGTTTTCCACCTAAAATTACTGAAAACGGATCCTCGGTCAGAAATTCATCTTTATAAGCAATATATGGTTGGCTCAAGAGAGCTTTCAATGAGATTGAAGTATGATTCCAAAATGGTGACTGGGATCCAACGTAAGCGACAAATTCATCTTCAAATAAGTCGGTATATTTTATCTCGGGCATAGCAAGTTTGGGCGTATAAAATAAAAAGCCGAAAGAAGAATTCCCAGAAGATACGTTTTTTAAAATTTGTTCATGGTCAGTGCATTCAATGGATAAGGTAAAAGGTAAATTTTTTTCAGAAATTTTTCTTGCGACAGTTGATAATATTTTGTCGCACATACAAGATAGTGTAGAAATATTCACTGTTCCAAAATGTTTTTGAGATGATGCAATCAATTGAATATCATCAATAGCTTCAAAGATAATTGTAATTTTTTCCATAATAGCTAGGCAGGTTTTGGTTGGTTTTACACCTTTTCTTGTTCTCTGTAAAAGCGTTGTATTTAATTCTTTTTCCAATTTTGCAATAGCTGAGCTGAAGGCTGGTTGCGTTATATAGTTTTTTTCTGCAGCGATAGATATGGAGCCATATTTTATAGCTTCTTTCAAAAAATATAGTTGATCGAGTTTCATGCGTTTCCTCCAATTAAAAAGTAGGGTTCTGTTAAGTTGTTAGAGAAAAAATTTATGAAAGTCCTTGATATCAAGGTTTTGTAGATCTAGTTTTTATCTCTCTAAAGCAATCTTCTTCCTGTGTTATTTAGGTTGTATTCTTTCATGTCTTCGAAACAAGGCCAAATAATTTCTTCTATAGCTCATAATTATACTGCACTAAAATGCATTTTGAAATATAATATTTATTTATATACTACCCAAGTTTTTGACTATTAATCTATAAAAATAAATTGTTTATAATGTCTTCATAAAGAGGGACCCTTTACTGCCGGTGGTAAACTTCTCATTTTTTATTAAGGAGATGAATGCAAATGACAGTGCCTATTATTCAAAACAAAATTAAACTAATAAAATGGGCGATAGTGTTAATTTTTGAGGTGATTCTGTTACTTGTTCCTGGTAGCGAATTATTCACTTACCAAATTCGTATGTTTTTGCTTGTAACTTCGCTTGGCATTCTCTTAGTCGCTTTTGATTTATTGAATCTCATGGCTGTTTCTATGCTTTTTCCTATAGGATATCTAGCACTTGGACTAGCGCCAATTGATGTTGTGTTTTCAGGCTGGACGCAAACACTTCCAATGGTTCTTGTTGGTTGTTTCCTGATTTCTAGTGTTTTGGATCGCATTGGTCTTCTGAAAAGAATGGCTTATTGGTGTATTTTAAAATGTGGCGGAAGCTACTATGGTTTACTTTTTGGTATATTCATTGCAGGGACTGTTATCAATATGGTTACGGGTGGCAATGGTTATGTCATTATGGCTGTTTTCACTTTTGGTCTCTGCAAAGCATTTGATTTGGGAAAATCTATTGACTCTGCTATTATTATGACTGTTGGTGCGTTAGCTGGCACAGCATCTACGATGTTTATCTATGCGCCAATTTGGATGAATATTTTATTGAATGCAGCGAACAGTGCATCTGGCATCAAATATACGCTAACATTTCTACAATTCTTATGGCAAATGCTCCCATATACTATTTTTTGTTTAATATTAATACTAATATTGCCCATAATCTTCAGACCAAAACAAAAGATTTTGGGTAAGGACTTCTATCAAGCTGAGTATGAAAAATTGGGAAAAATGCATCGTGAAGAAAAAATTGCTACTGCCTTGGTAATTTTTATTATTCTTTTCCTTTTGACAGGTCAATGGCACGGTATTGAATTAGATTGGGGCTTTGTAGTGTTGCCATGGCTTATGTTTTTACCTGGTTTGCAAATTGCAACAGAAGAAGATATTCGTAAAATTGATTTTAGTATGGTATTCTTTTGTGTTGCGTGTTTGAGTATTGGCATTTTGTCTACGCATCTAGGTTTAGGTCAATTAATTGCTTCGTTGTTATTACCAGTTTTACAACCACTTTCGTCTGACATAGTTATTTATGCTGTCTATCTCTTTGCAGTGATTCTTAATTTTTTGTTAACACCATTTGCTATTTTGGCAAGTTTCAGTGAGCCTATTGCACAAATTGCGGTTAGTCTTGGAATTAATCCATTAGGAGCTTTGTGGAGTATGTATATTGGTGTAGACCAAGTTTTTTTACCATATGAATATATCGCCTATTTAATTTTTTATAGTTTTGGTTTTATAAAAATGTCTGACTTTATTAAAATTTATGGCTTGAAATCAGTGTTGGTTAGTTTATTAACATTCTTTGTTTTAATTCCTTGGTGGAATTTTGTTCATGTGACTTGAAGTTTTTTCTACAAATATTTATTTAGGAGTGTTTAGAGATGCGAAATGCTTTAACAGAAAAAATTCTTATGGTGGGCGTTGATGGGATGGATCCACGCCTGACAAAATCGTTAATGGATGCAGGAAAGCTACCAAATATTCAAAAATTAGTGCAGGCGGGCTCTTGCCGTGAAGACTTAGTGATGTTGGGAAATGTACCCACTATAACACCACCAATGTGGATGACATTAGCGACAGGCTGTACACCAAGCGTGCATGGCATTACTTGTTTTTGGCAGCAAAGCCATAGGAATCTTGATGGTTTGGTTTATGCCTTTTCTTCTTCGCAATGTAAAGCAGAACCATTATGGGATGTTATGGCTGAAGCGGGTAAGAAAACTATGGTTTTTCATTGGCCAGCTGGTTCTTGGCCTCCCAAGTCTGAAAATCCCAATCTTTCTATTTTAGATGGTTCTTCTGCTGGGTGTGTGAATAATGGGGTTGCTGTAATTGATTCAGAAAAAATTGTTGTGGCTGATAAAACAATTTCTTCTGTGACTTTTAAGCCTAAAGTGACAATTAATAATGGCGCAGGTTGTGTTATCAATAATGTAGATGAATTTGAAGAAAAAAATATTAATAGCGATTTTTGTGATTATTCTAATATTCAAGAAGATGCAGGAGAAATGGTCAATATTATGTTGACATTAGAAGACGGAGAAGGAGCGTTTGAACATACAATTGCCGATATGTGTTATTCCCCAATTGTCCCAGCCAAAGGCTGGGAGCATTGTCCAGAGGATGCTCTGGAATTTACGCTAATATTTCATAAAGGGCTTCAACGTCGGTTAGGTTTAATTTTAAAAAATGATCAGGGTGTTTATGACACAGTTCAAATATATCGAACCCGGCGCGATCAGGAACCGATGACTACTTTAACTACAGAAAGATATATTACTTTTGAAGCACATGATCAAATTAATGAAAATGGTCGTCAATTTAATGTCGTTCGTTTTTATAGTCTCTTATCTCTGGCTTCTGATGGTTCCAGGCTCGAACTTCATGTTGGACCAGCCTATGATACAGAACATGAAGACCATTGTTATCCAAAAACATTGTATAAGCGCTTGATTGATGCTGTTGGACCAATTTTTGGGGTTACTTTTACTGGTGGGGAAAATCCTAATATTGTTAAAAAGGTGGCGCTTCCTACTTGGAAACATTATCTTGAATGGCAGTCAAGAGCAATCAATTATTTAATTGAAAAAGAGGGGTATGAAGTAATTTTTTCTCATATGCACAATGTTGATGAATGTGGGCATAACTATTGGCATTGGAGTAAAAAGAGAAAGCGTCGTTCGGTAGATGATACAAAACTTTACCAATCTTTTATTGAACAGTGTTATCAGGATACAGATGCTTATGTTGGTTCTTTTTTGCATTTACTAAATGAAGGCTGGACAATTTTATTATTTTCTGATCATGGATTTTTGTGTAGTCGTGAAGAAGAGGCTGCTCTTATGGGAGATGCCTTTGGTGTAAATGCTGCAGTTATGATGGAACTTGGTTATACTGCTCTAAAACAGGATGAGAATGGTAAGATTCTTAAAGAAATTGATTGGAGTAAGACGAAAGCAGTGGCTCCTAGAGGTAATCACATATGGATTAACCTGAAAGGTCGCAACGCAACTGGTATTGTAGATCCAAGTGAAAAATATGCTTTAGAAGAGGAAATTATCAGTGCATTATATAATTACCGCGATGCGTCGGGGCGGCGGATTGTTTCTGTGGTTATGCGTAATAAAGAGGCGGCAATCGTTGGCATGACTGGACCGGAATGTGGTGACTTAATTTATTGGTGTGTTGAGGGGTTAAATCGTGGTCATGGCGATTCAATGCCGACCTATTATGGGGAAAACAACACAAGTGTATCTCCAATATTTATTGCGGCAGGAAGTGGTATCAAAAAAGGATATTTCACGAATAGAGTAATTCGTGAAGTTGATTTCGCTCCAACAGTAGCAGTTTTGGCCGGTGTTAGGATGCCAGAGAATTGTGAAGGTGCGCCGGTTTATCAAATTCTAACAGATATTTATTAATATAAAGGGTTCAATCTACTGCGTGGGGGAATAATTGATTTTATGCTCGACACAAAATAGGTATTTTATATTAGAAAAAACAGGGTTGGGATGATATGAATTTATCTTAGCCCTGTTTTTTATGATTTTATTTTTCTTCTTTATCAGCTAGTAGGTTTTTATAATAGGAGTTGATGTTATACAGCACGGCGCATGGATTATGGCCGGTAACGCGGTCTTTCGCCACGAGGGTGGTCACCAGCGCGTCGGAATATTTGTAAAACAGGCTGTCATGTCCCACGCAAAGGCCGATGGCGATGTTTAAGTCTGTCTGCTCCTGGTTAAGCATTTTGGCCTGCAAAATAGGATTGCACATGGTTTTGCCGCTGTTTTCGCATTTGGCTTTGATGCCAATCTGTGTTTTGGGTACAGCGCCGGCTTTACAACAGATACCGAACACTTCGAAACCGTTTTTGCGCAAAATTTTGGTAAAGACTTTGGCTTCTTCTAATAAACCCAAGCAGGTGGCAATGCCGATTTTTTTGGCGCCGATACGTTTGGCAAATTCGACGGTTTCTTCTACGCGGGTCATTTTGCCGTAAAATTCGGATTCGACGTTGGCGGCGTTGACCATAATGCGGTTGTTTTCTTCTTCGCTATAACAATCCAGCGCTTCTTGCAGCAAATTGGGATTCATGTTTTTGGTCAGGCAGAAAGCGGGATATTTTTCTGCGTCGCCTTTTTTACAGGCTTTGGCCGCACAGTCAATACAAGATAAGGTTTGTGGTTGCTTGTTCATATCATTCACTCTTTTCTGAAAATTGAAATTAGTTTCAGTATAACATGTTTTGCAGAAAAAACAATGGTTCGACGACGAATGAATGTTGTTTTTTGCCTGCAATATAGTTCGTTTTACAGCGCATACTAAAAAATAAAAATAATAAAAAATCAGACACCAGACAGGCAGCATTTGCATATGAAGAAAGAAAACGTATCTATGGGGAAAGAACGGTTGTGTTAGCAGCAATCACAAGGCATATCTTTCATAGAATATCGTAGAATAGTTGCGAGGAGCTGGTGCAGATGCAAAATATTTTTTTGGATATTCCGGCGGGAGCCTTGAAGCGAAATCCAGAGCTGACCGATTGGTTGGAGCATGGTCAGGCGCAGGCTGGAGCCTTACGGCAGCATGGTTATGACAGAATGCTGCTGCGAGCAGAGAACGTAAGCGAATTTTATGATTTGCTGGAAACCGTTATTTTTCAGGAGAGTATGCACTGGATTCTACAGGAGGAAGGCAGTTATTACCGGCATTTGCTGGAGCCGGAGGCTTATGGTGATTTTCAGCAGCAGGCGAAGCGCCGCATTGAAAAAATGGAGCAGCAACTGCGCGGGCTCATTCGCCGGGATTTGGAGCGTATGCTGCCAGATACCGGTTGCTTTAATGTGAGCGGCTATCTGCGTTTTTCGGCTAAGCGCTTAAAGCGTCTGTTGCAGCGGCTGATGCAGGAGGAATATCATCGTTTGGAAAGTGAACTGGAGCAGGAGGAGTTTGTGGAGCTGCTGCGCTTTTTCATTTCGGTGCAGCCGCCTTTGCTGGAGCAAGCCTATTTAACGCTGTATGGCGATCATTTTACTTTAACGGACGAATGGGGCAATGATTTGCGGCAGATTTATCTGGAATCGCTGTTGGAGGGGGAAATCACCGGCGTCAGTGAGAATGATTTAATCATGAGCATTTTAATCACCTTGTTGCCCCGCACCATTTATCTGGAAGTAAAGGAACGGCCAAAATCTGGTGAATTTTTAGTGCTGCTGCAGCGGGTTTTTGGCGAGCAGATGGTTTGGCAAAAAGCAGAGCAAAAATGAAAAAACGGTTGCCGGAGCAAAATTTCTGGCAGCCAGTTTTTATGTGGTATAGGTACAGCATAAAAAGAAAAAGCGATTACATAGCAGTCGGCAGGAAAGGTGTGGAACGGGTTAGCGCCACAAGTAGTGTCAGAATGTTCATGCGAAGGACCTTTGAACATTTGTGGTGACGCTGAGGTGGGTTGTCATGTGGATTGCCAGGAAATTTTGTGTTCCGGTTGGAAATATGTTATAATATAGCATTCGTGATTGAGATAAATTGCTTGCAGTTTTTGAAAGTGGACATACTAGAGGATAGAGCGGAAAGATAGAGTAGAATGGTGCATAGGAGGAACGAACATGCTGACGCAATTGATAACAGAAACGCTGCTGGGTGCGTTGACTGGGTATGTAACCAATCATACGGCTATCCGCAGTCTGTTTCAGCCCGGCGGTGTGATTGAACAGACCAGGGAGGAATTTGCCCGGGAAGCTGGTCGTCTGTTGGAGGAGCAAGTGTTGACCCAGGCGGTGCTGCAGCAGCAATTGCAGTTGCCGGAGGTACAGCAGAAGTTGGCGCAGGCGCTGGAAGCATTTTTGCAGAGGGAATTGCCGCAGGCATTGCAGCAGCAAAAACTCTCTGCGTTGCCGGACTCTGCGGAGCGCACTGCTTTTCTGCAGGAGCTGGCGATACAATTTTTGCAGCAGGAACGGGAGCAGATTTTGTTGCTGTTGAAAAAACATCTGCCCTTACAGCAGCTTTTGACGGAAGCACAATGCCAGCGGCTGACGAAACAGTTGGAGCAGACCTTGTTGACGACATTGCAGCAGGAGCAGTTTGCAGAACAGTTCTGGCGTAGCTGGCGGGCGGAAAAGGGCTCCGCTGATTTGGAGCAGTTGGGATTTGGGCCGTTGTGTAAAACGGTGATTGACAATGCGGCTTTCATCAGCAGTCAATGGCCTGCATGGATACAGGAGCAATATGCGGCGGAACTGGAGCAGCTACTGTTGCAGACGATTCAGCAGTTGCAGCTCCGTCCGGTTTTATTGGAGCTGGACCAGTATATGGACGACGCTGTTCTGGGCCAGTATTTACGCTGCGACGGGCAGGAGCTGTGCGATGGAATTTTGGCGGCGCTGAAAAGTTCAGAAGGGGAAGTCTTTTTGGCTTTTGCGGCGCAGCAATTGGTGCAAGCCTTGGAAACGGTGACAGCACCGGCCAGTCAGGTTATCCCAACTGCATGGTTGGAGACGCTGGCGCCGCTGCTGCAACAGCAAATGCCGTCGTTGCTAGAAGAAGTGCTGAATTGGCTGGAAGCCAACCGGCAATCGGTAGAGGCCATGCTGGAAAGCGCGGTGGAGGAAGTGGCTGCCGAGGCTGGCGGAATGAAGGGAATGCTGTTGCTGCAGCTAAAAGATAGCTTATTGCAGCAGATTTTACAGCAGACCGATTTGGGAACGCTGCTGGAGCCTTATTTCTTAAATGGACAGACCAGTCAACAGACGGCAGCCGCGCTATTGGAGCACATTGGCAGCGCTTTGCAGGAGCAGAGCTTGGGGGAATTGGTACAGCGCTGGAATAAAAAAGGCCAGCTACAAAAGATTTTGCAGTTGCTATTGACAGAGAATTTGCAGCGGGTTTTAGAGCAGTCGGGGGCTGAATTGGCGGAACAGTTGCTGCATTGGAAACCGGGCTCTTTACGGCTGGTCCAGTATCAGCCGGTCATGGAGCAGTGGCTGGCAGGCTTTTTGCTGCGTTGGCTGGACAAGGTGGACGCGGCCGCCCTGCTGCGGGGACAAAGGCAGCAGGTGCTGGGGCTTACGGTCAATCAACTGTTGGATATGGAGGAACAGCAGGCGGCGGTTTGGCTGCAGAAGCTGGTGCAGCAAGGATGCCGCCATCTGGCGGAAACATTGCCGCAGGCGCCTGCAAAAGACCTGTATGGAGCTTTGTATGATGGACTGGAGTATTTGGTGGAACAGCGGGGCCAACAATTGCTTCAGCAACTGGCAGATCGTTATACAGGGGAGCAAGTATTGGCGCTGGCGCAGCCGTGGCTTTTCCAGAAACAGCCGCAAATTTTGGCAACCGTGACAGAGCTGGGCTTATCGGCCATGCAGGGCCGTTTGAGCAAGCTGGCGGAAGGGCAAATTCAGCAGCTAAGCGAAGAAGAAATGCTGAAACTGGTAGAGGATTTTATGGGCCGGGAGCTGCAGCCGCTCAATTATTTGGGCGCCGGTATGGGCGCAGTGGCTGGCGCTACGGTAGGCACGGCGTTATCCATAGCAGTACCTGCGGCGGCCATTGCCAATCCTGCCATGCTGGTCAGTGTGCTGGCGGGAAAATCGGCGGTGTTTGGCGCAGTGGGTTACGGCACCAATTGTGCGGCAGTTAAAGGGCTGTTTTGGCCCTATGAGCCGGTTGGCGGCATCGACATGCTGCAGGGCGTTATTCCCAAGCAAAAAGAGCGTTTTGCGCACAGTATGGGACAACTGGTGGAACGCTATGTCATCAATGCCGACGTGTTGGAACAGTTGTTGCGGCAAAGTCAGCCCCAATGGATGACTTATGGCGCAACATTGACCGGCAACCGGCAACGAATGGGAGCTTTGGCGGCGGAGGCAGCGGCCTATCGTAAGCCTATGGCCCAGGCTTTACAAACCTGGTTGGAGCAGCAAGGGGCGGCTGGCTGTAAAAGGGGATTGGAACGGCTGGGCGGCATGCCGTTGGCTTTCCTGTGCGGCAGTCCGCTGGAGGAAGGCCAATTGGAGCGGCTGCTTTTGCCCGCATTGCAGCAATGGGCCGTGCAGCAGCTACAGGCGGAAATTCCGCTATCGAAAATCGTTTCTTTCCAGCAGCTTTGGCAGGGGCTGCAGGGCTGGCTCCGCAAGCAACCGCTGCCTGATTTGGTATCTTTATGCCAAGCTGCGCTGCACAGTGGCGGTTCCTTTCAGCAAATGCTTTCGGTCCAGCAAAACCAGGCGTTGCAGCGGCACATACAAAGCTGCACGGAGGGCTGGTTGGCCCAGGAAAACCACAGTACAGAACTGGCAGACTGGTTGGCTGGACTCCTAGAAGAACAACGGTTCAAGCAATGGCTAGCCCAACATGGCGATGGGCTCATAGCGCAAAATCTGTCCAGCCTGTTCCGACTGGTGGAACAAACCTTACTGTCAATGCTGCAGGAACGACAGGAAGTCATTACGGCAGCCGTACAGCAGGCTAGTTTGAATCGGCTGGGGCTGATGCAGCAAATGGGCTACAGCATGCTGGGCGGCGATGAGATTGTGGCGCAGATTGTAAATCGCCTGTTGAGTCAAAAGCTGCCCATCTTTTTATCGGTAAAGCGAAAGGAACTGCAAGCACTTTGTTTGCAGTGCTGGCAGCAGCAGATTTTTCCTGCGCTGCTGCAGCTTCCAATTCGGCAGCAGCAAGTGCAGGCTATGCTGCAATCGTTGCTGGCCCAACCGGTGCTGCATCGGAGTGCAGGCCGGATCGCTGCGCAGGCGGTGGAAAAAGCAACGACACTGCCGCTGGAAACCTGGGGCCATTGGCTGAAGCTGGACACGCTGCTGGAGCGGATACAGATGCAGCTCGGGTTCCACTGGCAGATGCACGGCGCTGCGGCATTGGATTGCTGGCAGCCTTTGGCGGAAAAGGTATATCAGCAAAAGCTGGGGCCTTTGACGCTTCGACAGTTGACTGACGGTTTTTCAGGCAAGCTGCCGTTGGAGCAGCTATGGCAGTGTGAAGGACTGCACCAACTGCTGCGCGGCTTGCAACTGCGCCTGCAGGAAAATATTTCGATTACCCGGCTTCAGCAATGGCTGGATTGGCCGCAGGCTGCGGCTGTGCTGGAGCAGGGCTGGGCGTCGCTGTTGGCCGACGGGCGGTTTCAGCAGTGGCTGGGGTACGAAAGTGAATTATTGGTGCTGCAGCTTACAGCCCAGTGGGAACGTCTGCTGCCGGAGGACAGCCGGACGGCTTTGCTGCAGCCAATGATACAGGCAGCTTTTGCAGTGGCGGAGGAATACGGCGTGCAACTGCTGGCGGCGATGGATTTGTCCCGGTTGGCGGAACGGCAGTTGATTGCCATGGACAGCGCCCATCTGGAAACGGTGGTGCGGGGCTTTGCCAGTCAATATCTGGTGCATATTGAAAATCGGGGCTGGCTGGGTGCGGCCTTTGCCTTGCCTGGCATGCTGCTGTATTTACTGTAAACCTGTTAAGCAGAAAGGAGTTTGCTATGCGCATTTTTCATATTTCGGACTTGCATATCGGCAAGCAACTGTATGGATATAGCCTGCGGGAAGAACAGGCCCACATCTTGCAGAGTATCATAGCCTATGGGCGGGAATACAAGCCCGATGTGCTGGTCATTGCCGGCGATATTTATGATAAGGCGGCGCCGTCGGCAGAGGCTTACGACTTATTCAATCAGTTTCTCAACGATCTGTCCGAGTTGACGGAGCGAATGCCGGTGTTGGTCATTGCCGGCAATCACGACAATGGAGCCCGTTTGCAGTATGCCAGCGATTTTTTAGAGCGCAGCCGTATTTATGTGTCGGCCAAAGCGCCGTCGGAAGGAGAAGCCTTAAAACAGATTGTGCTGCAGGATGATTACGGCCCGGTGCATTTTTATCTGCTGCCGTTTATCCGGCCCAGGGATGTGCGCCATTTGTTTGACGAAGGCGCTGTCACCAGCTATGACAGCGCTGTGCAAGCCGTTTTAGAGCGGGAGCAGATTGATTACAGCCAGCGCAATGTGCTGGTGGCCCATCAATTCTTTGTGGCCGGAGAAACGGCGCCGGTGCTGTGTGAGTCGGAGCAGTCCTCGCTTTCAGTGGGCGGCATTGATAGTGTAGACGTGGGCCGTGTGCAGCAGTTTGATTATGTGGCGCTGGGGCATATCCACGGCCCGCAGAAAATCGGCGGCGATCATATCCGCTACAGCGGTACGCCGCTGAAATATTCGGTCAGTGAAGCGCGGCATCAAAAGGGCGTTACCTTGGTGACCTTAGGCGAAAAGGGCGCGCCGCCGCAAATTGAACTGCTGCCGCTGACAGCGCTGCGGGATGTGCGCACACTGCAGGGCACCTTGGCGGAGGTGTTGGCGCAGGCAGAGGATGCCGTGCAGGACGATTATGTGAGCGTTACTTTGACCGATGAGGAACCGCTTTACCGGCCTAAGGACCAGTTGGAGGAGCGGTATCATCGTATTTTGGAGGTACGGCTGGATAACCGGCGTATTCGTCAGAAATTATCGGCCGATTTATCCTGTGAGGAGCATTTGCAGCCCTTCGAGGCCTTTCAGGCTTTTTATCAGGAGATGAACGGGCAGCCTTTGAGCGGGGAAGAAGGGCGGCTGATGGCGGATATCATTGCTGCCGCAGCGGAGGAGGTGCAGTGAGTGAAACCACTTTATCTGAAAATGACAGCTTTTGGCTCCTATCAGGAGGCCGAGATTGATTTTACGAGAGTTGACCACGGGTTGTTTTTAATCGCCGGCGATACCGGCTCTGGCAAGACCACCATCTTTGACGCCATTACCTTTGCACTATTCGATGAAACCAGCGGCGGCCAGCGCAACGGCGAGATGATGCGCAGCCAGTATGCCCGGCAGGATGTGATAACCGAGGTGGAGTTCCGGTTTTTGTATTACGATGAGGTTTACACCGTCATTCGGAAGCCGCGGCAAACCCGCTATAAAAAGGTAGTGGATGAACAGGGACAGGAGCGTTATGAAAAACTGAAAACGCCGTTTGGCCCGGAGGTGGAGCTGATTTTGCCGGACGGCAGCGTTTATCCTGGCAAAAAACCGGAGACAGACCGTAAAATCAAAGAAATTATCGGGCTGGAGGCCAGCCAGTTTACCCAAATTGCCATGCTGGCCCAGGGGGATTTTCTGAAGCTGCTGCATGCGTCCTCCAAAGAACGGATGCAGATTTTTGCCAAAATTTTTGATACCAGAATTTACAGAATGATTGAAGAATTGCTGCAGGAACGGGCCAAAAACAGCAGTGATGCGCTGGTGCAGAATCGAGAAGCCATCCAGCGGGAAATGAAGCGGTTTCAATGCATGGAGAACAGCCAATATGCTGAAGCCTTTGCCGGCAGTCCCAAATTCAGCGAGAGCGCCCAGGAAGAACTGCTGGCCCTAGCCAGCCAGATTGTGCAGGAGGCGGAACAGCACAGAACCGCGCTGGAAACACAGCGACAAGCCGATGAGAAAGAACTGGAACAGCTCCAGCAGATGCTGCACGGGGCAGAGGTGCTGAATCACTTGTTTGAACAGTATGCCGCTTTGGAGCAGGAACAGCAGCGGTTGAAAGCGCAGCAGACCGAGATGGCGCAGTTGGCGGAAAAGCTGGCTGGGGCAGAAAAAGCCGCCTTGGTGCAGAATTTGGAACGGGAGTATCAGGAGAAAAAGCGGGAGCAGGACGAGCTGATGGAACAAATTACCGCTTTGCGGCAGCAGGCCGGGGCGCAGCAGCGGCAAACGGCCCAACTGGAGCAGTTGGCGGAAGAACGGCGGCGCGCAATGGAGCAAGAGGAACCGGCGCTTTCCCGATCCATCATGGCTATAGAGACCAATTTGCCCCAATATGCGGCCTATGATACTGCTTGGCAGCAACGGCAGCAGTGCAGCCGGCAATGTCAGGCAGGTGCGCTGGCATTACAGCAATGCCAGCAGCAGTTGGAGCAGCAGCTCACTCAACTGGAGCGGGAGAAGGCGCAGAGCAGCAGCCTGGAAGCCCAGCTAGAGCCGGTGGATGTCATCGGGCTGCGGATGGAGCGGTTGGAAGAACGGAAAACAGCGCTCACAGAGCTTATGCAGGCGTTACAAGAGCTGGAACTGTTAAAGCAAAAGGGTGCAGTCAGCCGCCGCAGCCAGCAGCAGGCACAGCAGCAATGGCAGCGGCAGCAGGAACATTATCAGCAGTTGTATCAGGTGTTTTTAGATAGCCAGGCAGCTATTTTGGCGGAAAACTTGCAGGAAGGACAGCCCTGTCCGGTGTGCGGCTCGGTGCATCATATCCGGTTGGCCCGGCAGACTGGGCAGCTTGTAGACAATGAAGCCATGAAGCAAGAACACAGTCTGTTGGAACAAAAAGAGGCTGTCTACCGGCAGGAAACCGATAAGCTGACCGCAGTCATTCAGGAATATCGGGCCAAAGCGGACGCCGTCAATCAAACGGGACGCAAGGTGCTGGGCGATAGCTTCGACGCAGCCAAATGCACGCCCGACGAAATTGGGCCGTCTTTGCTGGCGGTGCAGCAACAACTAGCCGACGAAAAGCGCAAGAAAACCCAGGCGGAACAGCATACAGCCCAACTGGCAAGCTGCAAACAGCAAATCCAACAGCGGGAGCAAACCATTCAGCAGCAACGGGAACGCTTGCAGACTCTGACAGAGCAAAAACAGCAGGCTGATGTGCAGTTGGCCGCCCTGGAAAGTCAACTGGCCAGCATGAAGCAACAGCTTCAACATGCCGATAAACAGGCGGCAGAACAGGAACTGGCGGTGTTACGGCGTAAGCTGCAGGCGCTGAAAACGGCTCAGCAGACGGCGGAGCAACAGTGGAATCAGGCCAGAGAAACTTTGAGCCAACTGCAGGGAAATCTGCATGCAAAAGAGGGTGTCTTGGAGAACACAGCCGCTAAATGTCAGCAGGCGCAGCGCCTGTGGCAACAGGGGCTTGAACAGCAGGGCTTCGACAGCGAAGCAGCCTATTGGGCAGCGGTGATGGATATAGCGGCGCGGCAGACAGGAAAAGCGGCTTTGGAGCAGTATCAGCAGCAGGTGACGGCCAACGCCGCCCAATTACAGGCCGTACAATCCAGCATTCAAGGGCAGAAGCCGGTGGACGTGCGCCTGTATCAGGAGCAGATTGCCGCGCGCAAACAGCAGATGGACGCCAACCGCGAAACATCCACGGTGCTGTACAGCTTGATTGCAGTCGATCAAGAGGCGTTGAAGCAGGTGTAAGACCTCTACGAACAGCGCAAAACGCTGCACCGGCAATATATCCTGCTGAGCAATCTGGATAACACGGCCAATGGCCGTTTAGCCGGGAAGCACATGAAATTTCAGACCTACATCCAGCGCCGTTATTTTAAGAAAATCATCGAGAATGCCAACCGGCGGCTGTATACCATGTCCAATCACCAGTTTATTCTGCAGTGCCGGGATTTGGAGGATTTGGGCGCGCAGGGGCAGGTGGGCCTGGATTTGGATGTGTACAGCATCGTCAATGACCAAACCCGTGACGTAAAAACCTTGTCCGGCGGCGAATCCTTTATGGCGGCGTTGGCTATGGCGTTGGGCATGGCCGATTTTATTCAGCATACGGCTGGCAAGGTGCATATTGACGCCATGTTCGTCGATGAGGGCTTTGGCTCTCTGAGCGAAGAAACCCGCAACCAGGCCATTGCCATTTTAAATGAGCTGTCGGAAGGGAAACGGTTGGTGGGCATCATCTCCCATGTCAGTGAGCTGAAGGCGCAAATTGAGAACAAGCTGGTAGTCAGCAAAACGGATCAGGGCAGCAGCGTGCGCTGGGAATTGGCCAATTAAAAAGCCGCATAGCGGAAAAACGTATTTAGAAAGCTGCTATATGCAACGCAGTCCGTTTTTTCGATTATTTAGAATCGATTGAGCAAACAGGAATAACCAAGGTTTCTATGGCCCGCTGTTTAAAATTTGTGAGACTACAGGTGATTTCTATTTGATGTTAGCGAAAAATCAGGGTGTGCTTGCGGCGCAAGCAAATTATTTGGCCAAATCGCTGGATTCTTTGCGAAATGTAAAGCAGCGTTTCTCCTTGTAAGGTTGATTTATGATCTCTTAGAAGAAATTTCGATCTGATCTTGATTTTAAAAAGGCTCTCAGCAGCTTTGGACGGTACAGGTTGTACGGACCAGGCAGGCTGGGAGTTTTTGTTATGCGAAATTATTTTTGATTTTTAACAGGTATCCTGTAAAAAATGCTTGACAATATTACAGGTACCTGTTAAATTAATAACAGGTACCTGTTAAAAAATTCTAGGAGGAATTAGGATGTATGATACAGAGTTAGAGCTGCAGGAGAAGCTGACAAGATTGCAATGGCTGCTGCGACAGCAGCAGATGACAGAAATGGCGGAGCATGGCCCTTTTGCCGATACCAGCCGGGGGCAGGGACGTGTACTGGCTCTGCTGAAAATGCAGCCGGAAATCAGCACCAAGGATCTGGCGTATTTGCTGAATATTCGGCAGCAATCGCTGAATGAGTTATTGAATCGTTTGGAGAAGGGCGGTTATGTAGAGCGCAAACCGTCGGCAAACGATCGGCGTGTGCTGATGGTGCAGCTGACAGAGAAAGGCAAAACAGTGCAGCAGCCGAGAAACAATTACGCCGATATTTTCGATTGTTTGGAGGAAAAAGAACAGAAAATCTTTGGAATCTATCTCGACCGCATCATTGCCGCTTTGGAGCAAAAGCTTGGCATCACAGCACAAGAGCTGGAGGAATGGGGGAACCGGATGCGGAATGCCCAATTGGAGCGTCTGATGCAGATGAGAGCCGGAACAATGCCGGGATGGCAGTTTGGACAGGAAACCACAACGTGTGGCCAGCCTTTTGCGCAAGACGGAAATATTACTGCAACGTCGGATGCTGCAGCAGAAAAGAAAACAGAAAGCCAGGAGGGCTTATGTTGACCTTACTGCGTTATTTGCAAAAACAAGATTGGCTGTTTGTGTTTTGCAGCCTGATCTCTATTATTTTTCAGGTATGGCTGAGCTTAAAGCTGCCCGATTATATGTCGGAAATCACCAAACTGGTGCAGACGGCAGGCAGCGCTATGGAAGATATTTTGCTTGCCGGCGGCAAGATGCTGCTCTGCGCTCTGGGCAGCCTGGCGGCGGCAGTGATAACTGGATTTTTTGTAGCGAAAACCTCTGCCGGTCTGTCGGCGCGGCTGCGGGAGGCTTTGTTCGACAAAACCATCGCCCTTTCTATGGAGGAACTGAACCGATTTTCTACCGCCAGCCTGATCACCCGCTCCACCAATGATATTACGCAAATTAAAATGGCGATAATGATAGGATTGCAGATCGGCGTCAAAGCGCCTATCATGGCGGTGTGGGCCATTTTGAAAATATATGGAAGGAGCGAGCCGTGGACCGTTGTGACAGCTATTTTTGTCTGTATTTTGCTGGCCATGCTGGGCAGCCTGTTTGCCCTGGTTATTCCCAAATTTACGATGATGCAAAAGCTGACCGATCAGTTAAACCGTGTGGCCAGAGAACAGCTGACAGGGCTTCAAGTCGTTCGCGCTTATGGTGCAGAGGCTTATCAGGAGGCCAAATTTGAGCGCGCCAATCAGGAACTGACTGAGACCAATCTGTTTACCAGCCGGCTGATGGCCCTGGCCAGTCCGGGTATGCAGCTGATCATGTCCGGCTTAACGCTGACCATTTACTGGACCGGCGTCGCCATCATCAATGAGGCGGCTATGGTTGATAAATTAAATATTTTTTCGGATATGATCGTGTTTTCGTCTTATGCAGCTCAGGTGCTTTCAGCGTTTATGATGCTGACGATGATGCTTATGTTTGTTCCCCGGGCTATTGTTTCGGCGAACCGTGTTTGCGAGGTGTTGAACGCTGAAAGCAGCGTAGCAGATGGAGCGGTGCAGACTGGAAACCCGGAGCGGCAGGGGGAGATTCAGTTCTGCCATGTGAGCTTTCGTTATCCGAACGGAGCCGACGATGTATTGCAGGATATCAGCTTTACCGTCCGGCCCGGCGAGACAGTGGCGCTGATCGGCTCTACCGGCAGCGGCAAGAGTACCCTGGTAAATTTAATCCTCCGTTTCTATGATGTGACGGCGGGGGAAGTGCTGGTAGACGGTCTGAATGTCAAGCAGTATCGGCAGGAGGCGCTGCGCAGAAAGCTGGGCTATGTGTCGCAGAAAGCTGTGCTGTTCAGCGGAACTGTCGCTTCCAATGTCGCTTACGGCGATAACGGGCAGGACACGGTTGATGAAAAACAGATACAAAAATCGCTGCAGATCGTTCAGGCAGCAGAATTTGTGGAAGCCAGAGAGGGTGGCTGCGATGCTGTTATTGCCCAAAACGGCGCTAACCTTTCCGGTGGTCAGAAGCAGCGGTTAGCCATTGCCAGGGCAGTGTACCGTAAGCCGCAGATCTATATTCTTGACGATTGCTTTTCGGCGTTGGATTACCAGACGGAGCGTACACTGCGGCGGAGCCTGCGGCAAGAAACAGCGGGCGCGACGACCGTTGTTGTGGCGCAGCGTATCGGAACCATTCTGGACGCCGATAAAATTCTTGTGCTGGATAACGGCAGAATTGTGGGAATGGGCAAACACAAGGAGCTATTGGAAACTTGTTCCGTTTATCAGGAGATTGCCAAATCGCAGCTTTCAGAGGAGGAATTGCGATATGCCTGAACCGTATGAAAGAAAGAATTTGGAGAAGCGGTTGCCGGGGCCTGCTAAAGTCGGTCGTGGCGGAAGCGGGAGCATGGGCGGTGCGAAGGCTTATCATTTTGGCAAAGCGCTGCTGTACTATTGTAAAAGTCAATTGCCTGCTATTTGCGGCGCTGTTTTCTTGGCGGTGGCCGGTACCCTGCTGACAGTGGCCGGACCGGAGCAATTCAAGAGGATGACCGATGTGATAACGGACGGCCTATATACCGGAATCAATGCGGAGGCGGCGACCCGGGCCGCCTTGCTGCTGGTTTGCTTATATAGTATAAGCTTTTGCTGCAGCTTGCTGCAAGGCGTGATGATGGCCAGCGTGACCCAGGCCACAGCAAAATCGTTGCGGCGTGATATCTCCCAAAAGATCAATCGTCTGCCGCTGCGCTATTTCGACACCACCAGTATCGGCAACACACTTTCCCGCATTACCAACGATGTGGAAACCCTCACACAGGCTTTAGGGCAAAGTTTCAGCGGCTTCGTGGCGCAGGCAGCGCTGTTTTGCGGCACGCTGGCCATGATGCTTTACACCAACCGAATCATGACGCTGTCGGCTTTGGCGGCCACTGCTCTGAGCTTTGGCCTGATGTCCCTGCTGGCGTCCCGCTCGCAGAGCTATTTTATACAGCAGCAGGCTGGGCTGGGACAGCTTAATGGTTATATTGAGGAATATTATACCGGTCAAAGCATTGTCAAGGCTTATAACGGCGAAAAAGAAGCCAAACGGCGGTTTCGCGTTATGAACGACGAGCTTTATCGATCCGCATGGAAAAGTCAGTTTATTTCGGGCCTTTCACAGCCCCTGATGGGGTTTGTCAGTAATCTGGGCTATGTGGTCGTCTGCATTGTGGGCGCTTTGCTGGCCTGGCACGGCATGATTTCCTTTGGCGTGATCGTGGCGTTTATGCTGTATATTAATTTATTTACCGGCACGCTGTCGCAATTTTCTTCCATGCTGATGAATCTGCAGGCGGCAGCGGCAGCCAGTGAACGGATCTTCGATTTCCTGGCAGAGCCAGAGCTGAGCGATGAAAGCGGGAAGCAGACAGCGCTGGAGCAGGTGAACGGCGATGTGGAGTTTCGCAACGTGTGTTTTGGCTATAGCAAGGAGAAGCCTGTTCTTCGTCATTTTTCCGCCCAGATAAAGGCCGGACAGAAAATCGCCATTGTAGGGCCTACCGGCGCCGGCAAAACGACGCTGGTCAATCTGCTGCTGGGCTTTTACGAGCCGGAGAGCGGCGAGATCCTGATTGACGGCACGGCCGTCAGTCAGCTGACCAGGGAAGCTTTGCGCAGTCTGTTTTGCATGGTGCTGCAGGACACTTGGCTGTTTGAAGGTACCATCAGGGAAAATATTGTTTATAATAAAGCGGACGTTTCGCCTGAAGCAGTGGAAGCGGCCTGCAAAGCAGTGGGACTGCATCCTTTTGTGCAAACGCTGCCGAAAGGCTACGATACCATGCTGAGCGACCATGCCAGTCTGTCCGCCGGGCAAAAGCAGCTGATCGCCATTGCCCGGGCCATGGTTCAAGATCGGCCCATGCTGATTTTGGACGAAGCCACCAGCGCGGTGGATACCCGTACCGAAATTTTGATCCAAAAGGCGATGGACAGCCTGACGGTCGGGCGCACCTCCTTTGTCATTGCGCACCGGCTGTCTACCATCCGCAACGCGGATTTGATTTTGGTGATGAAGGACGGCGATATCATAGAACGCGGCAATCATGTGCAATTGCTGGAAAAGGGTGGCTTCTACGCCCAACTGTATCATAGCCAGTTTGCGCAGGCCGTGTAGCAGACGATCTTCCAAGGCGTTTCTGCTTGCAGACCGGCCAATAGAAAAATGCGTAAAAACAGATGTCTTTATGGAACGATTGTGGTATGATAAAGGCAGTCAATTGGTTTGGAGGCAGGATCATGCAAATTGGAAACAAGCAAAGCTTATGGATGCTGCATATGGCGGTGATGCTGTTTGGACTATCCGGTGTGATCGGCAAATATATTACCTGCTCCGCAGCGGCAATCACCTGGGGACGCACCCTTTGCTCCAGCGCTGTGCTGCTGAGTTTGCTCCTGCTGCGCCGTCAGCCGCTAAAGGTGAGCTGCCGGCGGGACGGAGCGCTGCTTTTTCTGGCAGGTCTGGTGCTGGCGGCTCATTGGATCAGTTTTTTTCAAGCGGTGAAGGTGGCTTCAGTGGCCATCGGCACCATCACCTTTTCCACTTTTCCTTTGTTTTTAACAGCTTTGGAGCCGATCTGTTTCCGAGAGCCTTTTCAAAGAAACAATCTGCTTCTGTCCTTGCTGCTGTTGCTGGGCATTTTGCTGACCATACCAGAATTTTCTGCAGACAATCAGATTACGCTGGGTATTCTTTGGGGTTTGGGCAGCAGTGCCACTTATGCAGTTTTATCGCTGCTAAATCGCTATTTGTCCAATCGTTACGACGGTATGGTCATTTGCTTTTATGAGCAGCTGACTGTGGCGGGAACCTTATGGCCGGCGCTGTGGATTTCTCAAACGGTCTGGACGGTAATGGATATTTGGTGGGTGGCTGTATTGGGCGTACTGTGTACTGCCTTTGCTTTTTCGCTGTTTGTATATGGGCAGCGCTATCAGTCGGCGCAGACGGCAGGGATCATTTCCGGCTTAGAAACGGTGTATGGGATCCTGTTTGCCATGGCGCTGCTGCAGGAGTTTCCCACCTGGCGGGAAGTCCTAGGCGGCGCGGTGATTGTATCGGCGGTGTTGTTATCGGCTGCCGCGCCCTGGGAACGCGCAGGGAAGAAAAATAGTCTATC
>CABQBF010000026.1 GCA_902462325.1 uncultured Peptococcaceae bacterium | reverse complement strand
CACCAGTAATACATATTTGCGGTTTTTGGTCAGCATTGTCGGATTGATAATCCCCACCATGGTCAGAAAATAAACAATCATGGGGATTTCAAACACCAGCCCAAAGGGAATTAAGAACCCCAGCACGAAAGACATATAAGAACCAGCCGTAATCATTGGGATCAGTTCCGTACCAGCCAGACGGATCAAGGTTTCCATAACCGGCTGCAGCACCAGAAAATAACCAAAACAAATCCCACCTACGAACAACACAATCCCAAAAAACATCATGATGAAAAATATTTTTTTCTCGTTGCTGTACAGCGCCGGTAAAATAAAGCGCATAATCTGCCAGATAATCACTGGACTGGCCAGCACACAGCCACCTAACAACGCAATTTTTAAATTAAATAAAAAACCCTCTGCCGGCCCCGTATATACCAGGCTCTGGTCCAATGCCATAAACGGCCCCATAATAATATCTGCCAGTTGCTGCTGAAACAACGCTAAACAAATTACCATACCCAGCAGCAACGCCAACACACAGCGAATCAGCCTTGTGCGCAACTCATCCAGATGCTCCAGCATCGGCGCATATTTTTCATCTTTTTCACTCATTAAGTTCACCAACTTCTGTCTGCAACCCTGCCTGCGAGCGCTGCCTAAATTTTGATTGTAACCGAATCTGTAAAGTTCTGTTTTTTACGGTTCCTCACCGTTCCCGCCACAATGCGCCCTGAATAAGTTTATTTTTCTTCCGTCTTGTCCAAGTCGATTTTTACGGCATTTTTGATATCGTCCTGAATATCCTGCACAGCAGAGCGCACATCAACAGCTTCTTTCACTTCCTGTACCTCTGTTTTGATGTCGCCCAAATCTTTTTTAATATCTGCATCAATATTGTTGACTGCACCTTTAAATTCACGGATTGTTTTGCCCAAAGCCTGGCCCAATTCGGGCAGCTTGCCGGGACCAAAAACAATCAACGCGACGCCCAAGACCAAAATTAATTCGGTTGGCCCAATATTAAACATGTTGAAAACCTCCATTTTTGAAAATATCTCTTTTCTTCTTGAAGCAACAGCTATGAAACTGCTGCATATCATACGAACAGTCTTTATTATACCATAGCCCTTGTTATTTTGCTAGAATTGTCATTGTAAAAATACTGGGAGCTGGTTAAAATATTTTTTGAAACCTTTACATAAACATCATAGTATTATTACAAAAAAGTATTATAGTAAATGCATGGATTGGAGGAATGGTCAATGCCATCGAATTTTGCCCATTATCTATTTGGACAGCAGCTATTGCCCACACTGCCCGATTATTTGCAGCAAATTATCCAGCCTAATTTAAAATTATATCAGATTGGCCAGCATGGCCCGGACATTATTTTTTATTACCGTCCGTTCCTGCCCCATTCGGTTTCCCGCGTAGGCTTTCAGATGCACAAATTTCCGGCCCGTTATTTTTTTGAACAGGCGCGGGATACTGTCAGCCTGCACCAGCAGGACCCTCGGCTTTTGGCCTACACCTTAGGCTTTCTCTGTCACTTTATTTTGGACAGCAACTGCCACGGCTACATTTATCCCAAAATCAAAGACGGTAAGGTTTCCCATGTGGAAATGGAAACCGAATTTGACCGCATGCTAATGGTGCAACAGCATATCGACCCGTTAAACACCAACGCCACCGACCATTTGCCGGTGGATAAGGAATTGTCCCGCATTATCGCGCAGATTTTTGTGCCCCTAACGCCGGAACAAATCTATTATGGCCTGCGTTCCATGAAATTTTATCATCGTTTACTGGTGAGCCCTACGCCCTCCAAACGATACACCATCCGCCGCATTCTGCGGCTCACCCATACAGAACAGCTTTTGGGCGGTTTAATTGTCAATCCAGTGCCCAATCCCTTATGCCGGGAAAGCAACCAAAAATTAATGGAGCTCTATCAGTTTTCCCTTACCGAAGCCCGACAGGTGATGGTGGAATACTACAGCAGCTTTTTTACCGGAGAACCGCTCAGTCAACGGTTTGACCGCACCTTTCAGGCATAAGGCGCTTGTAACTTTACCATCAAAAACTCATTGTTCTGTATCAGAGCCGTTCCTATATCCTATTATTTTGTATGTTCCATCAAATTTTATCGTATAGATGTCCCCCGAAAAAAGCCGAAGGTGTGCAGACCTTCGGCTTTTGACATTTACGTATAATATGATATGGATTCTATTTCTCTCTATCCTGCAGTTAGGCTCATAACTACTCCCGCAGCCCGGCTACCACGCTATCCTCAATGATAAACTGGGGACAGCCCATATAGCCGGGAGCTACTTCATATTCGTCGAAAGCGATAACCAGCTTGCCTTCCTGATTGAAATAAAAGCTCTGGTCGGCTGCAATTTGCTGAAAATCGTCTTCTGGCATATCGGTATCCACAAAATAGATTTGAGTTTCGTCCTCTGCCATGCGGGCCTTCATCTGCGCCTTGATATCGTCGCTGATGGCAGCAATGTAGTCGGCGTTTGGCGCAAACAGCCCGGACAGCTTCACATATTGTCCGGTGGTTTTATCCAGATTATAATACTGCACCGACTGGGCGCCGCTGGCCATTGTTTCCAGCGTGGTAATCTGCAGTGTGAACCAGTTTTCCGTATCGGTCACGACATTGTACTGCACATCTAAGCCATACACGCCGCCCTGCTGTTCCATTTCTTTCTGAAACTGGGCAATCATCTGCTGTGCATAGGCCTGCACCTCTGCATTGATTTGGCCCACGCTGCTCTGAAGCTGCGCGTCGCCCTGGGCTGTCAGTTCCGGCGTCTGCACGTTGGCTTCATAGTTGCCGCTGTCGTCCTTTTGCTGATAACGGTCAAACGTAACAATCTGCACGATCTTATTTAAAACTGGCACATCGGCCACTGCCATCGCCTGGGGGCTGAGATTGGGCAGCGCTACCACGGTTACCACTGCCGCTGTTGCCGCCAGCCTGCCCCAGTGTTTCCACTGCGCGCTGCGCCGTTTTTCCTGTTTGGCTTTCTGAATACCGGTCTGTACAGCGGCAAGGGCTTGCTCCGGCACTTCTACCTGATCATATTCTTTTTTCAGCATATCCATCTGCTTCTGTCTATTCATATACAATCCGCTCCCTCGTCTGCCAAAGATAATTTTAGTTTCTTCAATGACCGGTACAATCTGCTTTTCACTGTATTCAGATTTTCATCTAGCATCTGGGCAATCTGATTTAGCTGCAAGCCTTCAAAAAATCTCAATACAACCACCGTTTTATCTAAAGGCTCTAATTGCTCTAAAGCCCGGCGCAAATCCAAATCGGTATAAGTGTCCTCCGCTTCACCGTCCACTTCATAGAGCGGAACGGTCTGTTGTTTCTGCTTGCGTAAAAACTGAATGGATTCGTTAATGACAATTCGATAAATCCAAGTGCCTGCATATTGAACCTGTTGCAGAGAGCTGCTGTTTTTGATAGCCTTGTAGGCGCTCTCCTGCACAATATCCAACGCATCGTTTTCGTTATGCACATAGCTGTAAGCCAGCCGGTATAGCTTTTTATAATCGGCAATGAATTGTTGTTCTATCAATGCCTCTTTTTCTTGCATCATGTTGGGTTCCTCCTTTGCAGCTGCACTAGGTTAGATTGCTTTTCCGCAAAAAAAGTTTCATTGTCTTTGTAAAATCTGCGGTAAGGCAAAACGGCTTATCCAAGCTTTCATTCTAAATAACAAATTCGCTTTTATTTTACGCTATTTTTTCTTGTGGTGCAGAAACTTTTGAAAAATATTCATGATACTTTGTAAAAACTTCCTTTATAATCACTCTATTCTTTTTTATATTGACATTAGCTAACTTATATAGTAATATATAAACATAATCAAGATGTCAGTGACGACTATCTAACAAAGCTATATACGATAGCAGTTTTTCTCCATAGTAGGAGCGAGAAAAGCAGATCTGACGGGCTTACACCTCAAAGCCATGATTACCTTTTCGATAAAAAGCAGTCTTTGTAACACATCGCAGTATAAATTTATTCAGCGTGGATTTATATTGCGCACCACATGCAGTGACTCTTATGGATTCACTTAACTTTGCAACGAAAAACACCAGTGAAAGGTAGTGCCGGAACCGCTGCCCTCACTGGTGCTTTTCTTTTGCGTCATCCTTACAGCTGTATCAGCATCGCAATAGAATTGCCTGCAAAAAAAAGAACCATTGCAGGCTTCCCCACAATAGTTCTTCTGTTTATTTATGTTTCTTGCCTGTATAAATGGACATCAGCATACAAAAAAATGCTGCATAAGCCCAAAATTTATGCTTCTTCATACACACGCACTTCCTTTGCCGTCATAGTTTCCTCGGATTTCTCCGGTAAGCAGGGCCGCATACTTGCCGCGCTAATCAGCATGGTTGAAAAATTGTGCAGATAAGCTGATACCGACGGCGTAATCAAACCTACCAGACCGCTGAGTAATAAACAAGTGTTAAAACTCAAGATGAAGCGGTAGTTACTCTTAATCCGCTGTAGCATCTGCTTGCTTAAACGGCGCAAAAAGACCAAATCATGCAAATCATTCTGCAGTAAAGTAATATCTGCCACTTCTCTGGCCAAATCGGACGAATCCTGCATAGCGACAGAAACATCGGCAGCAGCTAATGCCGGAGAATCGTTAATGCCGTCGCCCACCATAATCAGCTTATGATTCAGGAACTTCAGCGATTCTACCACATTGGCTTTGTCTTCCGGCAGCACTTGCGCTTTATAAGACGTGATTCCCAGCTTGTCGGCAACAGCACGGGCTGCATTTTCACTGTCGCCAGTGAGCATATAGACATTGTGAATTCCTTCTGCCTGCAACTGCCCAACCACCTCTGCCGCTTCGGGGCGAGGCGGGTCGTTAATCAACAGCACGCCTGCCAAGCTGCGGCCAATAGCCAGATAAATGACGGAACTGCCGTTGGATTGGGCTGCAATTTCTTCCTGTTGTTTTTGCGTAATGCGGATTTTTTCATCATCGGCAATAAAGTGATAGCTGCCGATTAAGCAGCGTTTTCCATGCAACCGAGAGGATATGCCATGAGCCACCACATATTCCACTTCGGCATGTTCTTCGGCGTGAACAACGCCCTCTTCTTTGGCATGGTTGACAATGGCCCGCGCCACGCTATGTGGAAAATGTTCTTCCAGACAAGCCGCAATTTTCAGAATTTCTTCACTGCTGTATTTGCCGAACGGAATGACCTTGTCCACTTTTGGACTGGCTTCTGTTAAGGTGCCTGTTTTATCAAACATGATGGTGTCGGCTTCGGCAAAAATTTCAAAATATTTGCCGCCTTTAATCAGAATGCCATGGTCGGACGCTTCTTTCATGGCTGAAATAACAGAAATCGGAGTGGATAACTTAATGGCGCAGGAATAATCCACCATCAACACCGACAGCGCCTTTGTCCAATTACGGGTAAAGGCAAACACTGCCAATGCGCCCAAAAAGCTATAGGGCACAATGGCGTCGGCTAAATGTTCCGCTTTGCTCTGCACGCCCGCTTTCAACGCTTCCGAATTATCAATCAAATCCATAATCTGGGCGATGCGGCTTTCTCCTGACAGCGCTGTTACCCGCATAGCAATGGAGCCTTCTTCTACCACAGTGCCGGCATAAACACTGGATTCGGGCCGCTTGGCAACCGCCAGCGATTCACCGGTCATGGAGGCTTCGTTCACCATGGCTTCTCCATCGCAGACTGTGCCATCGACTGGAATCATATTACCGGAACGAATGCGAATGACATCATTTACTTTAATTTCTGACATTGGCACTAAGGTTTCGCTCTCACCATCTACACGCCATACCTGATCCACATGAATGGATAGGCTGCGCGCCAAAGCATTGTGGGTGCGCTGGCAGGTGTATTCCTCCAATAAGGACGAAATGGAGAGCAGGAACATAATGGAGCCGGCTGTCGAACAGGATTTTTGAGCCAACGCCGCGCTGATGGAAGCGGCATCCAGCACGTCCACATTCAAATGACCATGCCACAGAGCCTTCAATCCTTTGGCAATATACCGTACTGCACGCAAAATGGTCCAGCCATTACGCAGCAAAGGAGGCAAAAACAGCTTTCTGGCAAAATGGGCGCCTGTCACCTTCACCAAACTCATCTGAAAATCGGTGTCCAGCTTATTGCTCAAATCGTGTTCCTGGGCTTCCAGCTCTGGCAAATCGGCCTTTTTGATCGCGTCAATCTGTTCTAATACCGCAGCTTTGCTGCCTGGCTGATAATAAATCAGCATACCGCCATTGCGGTATGTCACTTCGACTGACAGTACAACCGGATTTTCCCGCAATAGCGCTGCTAAGCCAAACCCCTGCTGCTCACTGAAGGCATACATCCCGCAGCGCAGCCGCAAGCGACCTGGCTTGTCATAAACAATGCTGTATCTCATTCAGCATCCTTCTCTTCAGACGCGGCAGCTTCTGCAGCCGCATCAAAGCACAAATCCTGCGCTTCGTCTTTGATATTCTGCACATAGCTTTCTACTTCTTTTTGCAGGGTCATGCCTTTGGCCAGTGTGGATACACAAGCGCTGCGCACTGTGCTGCTGCCCAGTAATTTTTTACCGATAAAGGCAGTGGCCAAGCCTCCTACATAGCATACTAACTTCTGGTTTTTCTTTAAACATTCTAAACAATTCATCGTACATTCTCCTTTCAAATCAATATATAGTGATAAGTCAATGCAATAAATAATCTATATTTACATTGACTTATTTAATAATAGTATTACAATATAAAATTGTCAATACTTGTCTTATATTTTCAGAAAGTATTCTTTATTCGATATACTGTCTATATATTATTTATTCCGATATTTCCTTTCTTATCATTAATCTCTATTGTCATACAATATATTTTTTTCCTATTGCTTCTGTTGAACCGACTCTTCCTTTTTTCGTCGCAAACAAATAAAAAAGGCCACCGCATTCATTGTGCGATAGCCTCTCTCTCATACTTTTCTTATAATACTTTTGCCAGGAAATTTTTTGTCCGCTCCTGCTGCGGATTTTGAAACAATTCCTGCGGCGTGCCCTGCTCCAAGACCTTACCGCCGTCAATAAACAATACCCTATCTGCCACTTCACGGGCAAAGCCCATTTCATGGGTAACAATGACCATGGTCATCCCTTCCTGCGCCAAATCGCGGATAACGTTCAACACTTCCCCGACCATTTCCGGGTCCAGCGCTGATGTGGGCTCGTCAAACAGCATAATGGCCGGCTGCATAGCCAGCGCGCGGGCAATGGCGACACGCTGCTGCTGCCCTCCCGATAAATTATCGGGATACACGTGAGCTTTATCCACCAAGCCAACCTTCTTCAACAATTCCATGGCTGTTTTTTCGGCCTGCTCTTTGGCCATGCCCTTTACTTTAACGGGCGCCAATGTAATATTATCCAATACATTCATATGGGGAAACAGATTAAACCGCTGAAACACCATCCCCAAATTTTCACGAATTTTGTTGACATCGTTTTTGGGGTCGGTAATCTCTAATCCATTGATGATAATGGTGCCGGAAGTTGGCGTTTCTAATAAGTTCAGACAACGGAGAAAGGTACTTTTGCCCGAACCGGAAGGCCCAATGACACAGACAACCTCCTGGTCCTGAATGGTTTCGGTAATGCCCTGCAGCACATCCAGCTTTCCATAGCTTTTATGTAAATCTTTTACTTCAATCATGGCTGACCCTCCTTAATTACTGCCGCTCATATGCCACTTTTTCTCAATATAGCTGACCACACGGGAAATGGTGAAGGTCAGCACCAAATATACACAGGCAACGCCAATATAAGTTGGGAACGGCACCATATATTTGCTGGTATATAGCTGCCCTGTTTTCATAATTTCCGTTACGCCGATGACAGCCAGCAGCGAGGTATCTTTTAACAACACGATAAATTCGTTGCATAAAGGCGGAATAACCCGTTTTACCGCCTGGGGCAGAATAATATACTGCATAGCCTTACTGTGGGACATCCCCAACGAACGGGCCGCCTCCATCTGACCTCTGTCAATGGACTGAATACCAGAACGGAAGATTTCGGCAATATAAGCGCCGCTGTTTAAGCTGCAAACCACAATAGCCGTTGTCATCACATCAAAATAAAATTGCTGTCCGGTAAAAGAACGGATGACTTGCGGCATCCCGTAGTGAAACAGCAAAATCTGCACATATAACGGCGTGCCCCGCAAACACTCAATATACACGTTCGAGATAATCTTTAACGGCCACGCTTTACTCAACTTACATAACGCCATCACCATGCCGATAATCATACCAAGACAAACCGCAATGGCGGTGATTTTAATTGTAATGGTAGCACCAAACCATAATTTCGGCATTAACGCCCAAAAATGATGCCAAAAATTATTCATTCTCTTATGCACTCCCTTTTTCATGCAAAATTTCTTATTATTATACCCCATTCGGCAGGCTTCTGGCAACAAATTCCGGTTAGAAAAATAAAAAAAGTCGCACTACACTTGGCGATTGCTCCGTATAGCGCGACTTACTGTTTCTTTTTTTAGCTTATAAACAATTTCTGTATAGATTATTCAGCAGTACCAAAGTATTTGTCAAACAGTTCATCATAGGTGCCGTTTTCTTTTACATTCCGTAAACCGGCATTCAGTTTTTCCAGCAATTCGGTGTTGTCTTTTGCTACAGCGATGGCAAACTGTTCCTCTTCCCCTTCTGGAACAACAAATTCAGCGGCAATTCTAGCTTCTTCTGGATGCAGCTCTACATATTTGTTGTTGACAGGAATGTCCATAATGACAGCGTCGATAGAACCGTTGGCCAGTTCCAGCATGCAAATATTGATATCCGGCAGAATTTTCACTTCGGAAACAATGCCAGCTTCCTGCAATTCTTCACATTTGTCAGCGCCGGTGGTACCCTGCTGGGCGGCTACAATTTTGCCAGCTAGGTCTTCTTCGCTGTTGATGTCGGTATTATCGGCAGCCACTGCAATGTTTAAGCCTGCATCATAATAGGTATCGGTAAAATCAACCTGTTCCAATCTGTCAGGCGTTACAGAAATGCCAGCGATGGCGGCATCCAACTGACCATTCTGCACAGCCATAGTCAAGCCGTCAAATTCCAGATTCTGAATTTCTACCGTCATACCCTGGTCAGCAGCAATGGCGTTGATTAAGTCAATATCAAAGCCGATTGGAGTCTGACCATCTTCGTCCATATATTCAAATGGTTCAAAGGCAGCGTTTGTACCTACCTGCAATACAACTGCTTCATCACCGCCAGCATTTGCGTCAACATCGGCCTCCTGATTGGCGTCGTTCCCACCGTTGCCGCAGCCTGCAAACAGAACCATGCTGGCAGCCATTACACCGGCAACCAGAGCTTTACTAAATTTTTTCATTGAAAAATGCTCCTCTCATTTCACCTTATCTGGTAAATAAAATAGAATTCATACAAAATAAATGATAGCCATTCTCCCCATACTTTGCAAGATGTTTCTTATTATTTTACAACTTTTTTACAAGTTTGATTTTTACAAAAAGTTATACACAGAACATGCTATCCCATCTGTGGATAATGTGGATAACTTAACAATATTGGCTCTATGATGCCAGTCCAGTACACCATCAGTTGTTGATAATTTGTTAAAATATTGTGGATGGTTGTTTTCCGTTAAAAATGTCCTCGTCCGCTGGCCAAGGTTACGCCTAAAATCTGACTGGCGCCATGCTGGTGCAAAACTTTGGCGCATTGGCGCAATGTCGTTCCCGTTGTAAACACATCATCGACGATTACAATACGCTTACCGGCGATGTTGGCTTTTTTGTGCAGCGCGAAGGCGCCTTCCAGATTTTCTAGCCGCTGACTGCGGTTTAAGCCGGTTTGGTGGGGCGTATCCCGCACCCGCTGCAAACATGGCTGCCACGGTATTCCGCTTTGCTCTGCCAATGCTTTGGCCAACAACGCGCTCTGATTATAGCCCCGTTCCTGGAAACGGTTGGGATGCAGCGGCACCGGCACCAACAGGTCAAAATCTTCTGGCAAAACCGGCAGCAGTTGGGCAGCCAAAGCCTCCGCCAACCACGGCTTATTGCGAAACTTAAAGTCCAAAATCGCCTGCTGCCAAGCATCCTCATAAGGCCAGATTGCCACATTGCCCAGTAAATACTGGGGCCATTTCCGGCAACTCTGACAAGCCCCGCTTTTTATGCCAAAGCTGTGGCAGCGCTGGCATTGCCCTTCCAGACTGCGCTTTCGCAAAGCCTCCGCTTCACAGGCAGCGCACACCTGCAGTCGCTGCTGCCGCTGCAGACAAACGGGACAAACTGCCGGCAGCGGAAAAAAGATTTCATAGAGCCGCTGTAAAAGTCTCACGCCTTGTTCCTCCTATCTTTGCAACCGTTCTGTATCGTTGGCGCAGCATCATTTCTCACAGAAATTTATAAAAGGCTCTTGCAATATACAAACAAATGTTTTATGATAATAGCAAACAGATATTCTTTTCGGGTTTTCCTATTTTATTCTTTGTTATGGAGCTTGCCTATGAATCTCATGGAAAAATTAACAATTCTGGCCGACGCGGCCAAATATGATGTATCCTGCTCCTCCTCCGGCTCTACCCGGCAAGGGCCTAAAGGCTCTGTCGGCTCTGCCGCCAAGGCTGGAATCTGTCATGCCTTTGCCGCCGATGGCCGTTGCATTTCGCTTCTAAAAATATTAATGACCAACAACTGCATCTACGACTGCGCTTACTGCTTGAACCGCCGTTCCAACGATAAACCCCGCGCAGCCTTTACCATAGACGAGATGGTTGCGCTTACCATGAATTTTTACCGCCGCAACTATATTGAAGGGCTGTTTCTCAGCTCGGCAATTCTCGGCTCTCCCGATTACACCATGGAACTTTTGGTGCAGGTGGTGGAAAAGCTGCGTTATGAAGAACATTTTCACGGTTATATTCACTTAAAAGCCATTCCCGGCGCCCATCCTGCGCTCATTCAGCGAGCCGGACAGGTGGCCGACAGACTTAGCGTCAACATGGAATTGCCCTCGGAACGCTCCTTGTCTTTATTGGCGCCGGAAAAGAAAAAGCAGAGCATTTTATTGCCCATGCAGCAAATTCAACAGGGCATCGCGCAGTATAAACAAGAACGGGCTTTATCCCGCAAAACGCCGTCTTTTGTACCAGCCGGACAGACCACCCAAATGATTGTGGGCGCTTCAGGAGAAAGCGATTTGCAGATTTTACGCCTTTCCTCTGCCTTATATCAAAAATTTTCTATGAAGCGGGTCTATTTTTCTGCCTATATCCCGCTCAATCAAGATTCCCGTCTGCCGCAGATTTCCCAGCCGCCTATGCTGCGGGAAAACAGGCTCTATCAGGCTGATTGGCTTATGCGGTTTTACGGTTTCCAGGCCCAGGAATTGCTGGATGAAGCCAATCCCAACTTTGACCCGGACTACGACCCCAAAGTGATGTGGGCCATCCGTCATCCAGAGTGCTTCCCGGTAGAAATTAATACTGCGCCCTATAAACAACTGCTGCGCATACCGGGCATTGGCGTGCGGGGCGCTCAGCGCATTGCCAGCGCCCGCAAAACAGGCCGCTTGGACTTCGCCGATTTAATCCATATGCACATTTCGTTAAAGCGAGCCCAATATTTTATCACCTGCAAGGGAAAATATTATCGGCTGCAAAATCCCCAGCCACAGGCCATTTTACAGGCTTTAAAACCACATGCCCGCTCGCCCTATGAGCAGCTTAGTTTGTTTCCGGAGCCAACGGCTGCGCCATCCTTCGGCGAAGTAGAAGTGCTGGACAATACAGCCTTTTTTCCAAAGGCCAGCCCAACAAACAAGCCGGCAGCCAACCAGACGTCGGCCGATTTATTACCGCTGTTTTAATGGCTGCACCAGTTTCAAACAAAAGGAGAACTAGCTATGCGCCTTTATCTATATGACGGCAGCTTTGACGGTCTGCTGACTGCCTATTTTTACGCCTACAAAGACCAGGACATTTACGATATCAGCCGTCAGGACCAATATCAGGCCGATTTATTGTCCCAACCGTACAGCATTGCGACGGAAGCCGACAAAGCGGCGCGTATTTACCGCTCCGTCTGCCAAAAAATTTCTGCGGACACCATGCACAATCTCTATCTGCTCTATCTCAGCGAGCTGCCCCACTGTGATTTGCTGGGTCTGCGTTATCTGCGGCTTTGTTTTGCCAACGGCGCCCAAATCAACCGGGCCAAGCAACATCCCATTATTCGGCAGGTGGAGGATTACCGCCATAAAGTTATGGTGGAGTATGACCATATGAAAGGTTTTCTGCGCTTTCAACAGATTGACCGGCAGGTATATTTTGGTCAGTTTGCACCGGACCACAATCAATTACCCTTGCTACTGCCCCATCTGCAAAAACGGTTTTCCGACCAAAAGCTGATTGTCCACGATGAAAAGCGAAACTGCGCCTTACTCTACGATTTACAGCGCAGTATCATTGTGCCCTTCCGCCAAGAGGAAGCTGCCCAACTGCTGCAAGGCAAACAAGACGATACCATTGATTTGTTCCGGCAATATTTTCAGTCCATTACCATTGCCGAGCGGGCCAATCCACGGCTGCAGGCCCAATATATGCCCCACCGCTATCGGAAATACATGCCGGAAACCCAGCCCAAACCAGAGCCCTGAACAGCAAGGAACCAGGGTGCCTATGATCATAGCTAGAATATTCTGGAAAATTTATAAAACTCCTGCTGTGCCGTGTAAAAATTTTCATCTTGCAACGGCAGAAATTTGTTTCGTTTTCCGCACGGCTTTCCAAGCTGATATCTGCCTTTACCACGATCCAAAACCACATACTGTAAAAAAGCCTTTGCCGGTTTTTCTCCCAATTTGGGACAGTTCGACAAAGGCTTTTCCTCATTGCTTTTATTTTTTATGAAATTTTTAAATTGCAGCCAGCTCCTCGTACAGATAATCGTTCAAAATTTTGATATAGGTGCCCTTCATGCCCAGCGAGCGGGCGTCAATCACGCCGGCGCTCTCCAGCTTGCGCAGTGCGTTGACGATAACAGAACGGGTTAATTTATATTCTTCCGCCAGCTTGCTGGCCACCAAAAAGCCCTCGTTGCCGTCAATCTCGTTAAAGATATATTTCACCGCTTCCAGCTCGGAATAGGATAATACCTCCAGCGCCAACTGCACCACATTCTTTTTACGGGCCTCTGTTTCCGCTTTGCGGCTGGCAGCGCGAATCATCATCACCGAAGCCAAGGTGGCTGCATATTCGGCTAAAAGCTGACCTTCTGCGGCAAATTCTTCCTGTTCTCTGCCGCAAATCAACATCCCCAGCCGCTCCGACTGACTCACCACCGGCAATAAGGCCAAACAGTTGCCGTTATGCCACTGATTGTAAACTGGCTGCCGGATAGATACCAACCATTCCTGATTTTCTTTCTGACAGCATTTTTCTTCCAGCTCCTGCCGGCTAAACAACTGCATAGCGTCGGTGTCGCAATAGCCCAACAGATTGCCCTCTCCATTGACAATATAAATACTGCACTGCAGCAAATCGTGCAGCTGCTCCGCCGCATTTTGAAAATCCAACGCATCCACTGTCGCTTTCTGCATCAAGTAATGCATGGTTCTGTTTTTTTCCAATACTTTTTCCATTTCCATTTTTTCTGCCTCCTAATGAATGATGTTTCCAAGATAGTAGTATTATTACCAGAGATTTACATAATATTCACAGAAGGCAAAATTTTATTGGAAACCTTCCCCTTCACCATAAAAATAAGTTTAAAATTTCATTTGTAAGAGCGCTTCTAATTCTTCCATGGTTGATACGTTGTTAATCAAATCCCGCATGCGGGCCGCGTTGGGCAAGCCCTTATAATACCAGGCAATGTGCTTGCGCAGCTCCTTCATGGCCACATATTCGCCCTTTTCCGCACAAATCAGCTGGGCATGATGCAAAATGACCTGTTTGCGCCGCGCCAAATCGGGCTCCGGTGTATACTGACCTGTGCGCAGATAATCCAGCGTTTGCCGGTAAAGCCAAGGACGCCCTAACGCGCCGCGGCCCAGCATAATGCCGTCGCAGCCAGCCTGTTCCAGCATAGCCTTACCATCCTCCGGCGCAAAAATATCGCCGTTGCCAATCACCGGCACTGCCACCGCCGCTTTCACCTGCCGGATAATCTCCCAATCGGCTTTGCCGCTATAATACTGCATGCGGGTTCGCCCATGCACAGCAATCGCGCTGGCTCCTGCTGCCTCCATGGCGCGGGCATACTCCACTGCATTGACGCTGGTATCGTCCCAACCTTTACGGATTTTCACCGTCACTGGCACCGTCACCGCTTTCACCATAGCCGACACAATTTCTGCCGCCAGCTCCGGATTGCGCATCAATGACGAGCCTTCGCCATTATTGACCACCTTGGGTACAGGACAGCCCATATTAATATCAATGATTTGCGCGCCATAATCCTGCATAATGCGAGCGCCTTCCGCCATCACAGCAGGCTCTGAGCCAAAAATCTGCATGCTGACAGGCTGTTGCTCCCCTTCCATATTCATCAGCAAATAGGTTTTCTTATTCTGATAGGTGAGCGCTTTGGCGCTAATCATCTCGGTATAAACCAAACCGCAGCCATATTCCCGGGCAATCAAACGGGACGGTCTGTCGCTGATACCAGCCATAGGCGCCGCCACCACCGGATTTTTCTGTAATACTTCTTGAATGAAACTCATGTGCAAACTCCTAACCGTACAATCTAGCAATTTAATAAAAAAATTAAATTTTGTCCAGCTTCTCTCTTTTTACATATATTAGCTTAATATCACCACGTTTTTGATTTGTTACAAATACTGCAGCATTGGAAGACGTCGCCCATTCTAAAAACTGATAGGGCTCTATTGTGCTGTGTTGCACTATTTTTTTATGTTCTGCATCCAACGTGAAATAAATATTGGTATCATGTATATAAAAAATCGGTTCATCGTTGGGACATACTGTTGCACTGATCCATAATTTTTCCGCTCCATAGAGTTTCTCTATGTTCTGATTTTCAAGATACCCGATAACCCCTTCGTTCAGAGTATTTTTCAAGTAAATAAAATGATTCCACACGCGCATTTCTGTAAAAGTTTTTTTATGGACAAATTCTGCGATTTCCTCTGGCAGTAAAAAACTGTTTTCCTCCTGAAAATCAGCATGATAAGTTACAAAAAAGTACGCTCCTACTCCATTTTCATACCGTTTTTCTATCGCATAAAGATATTTCCCATCCGCATGGATTGCACAAATGGTACTGCCCATTTTTTCTGCTTCCTTACAAACCTTTACGCAACACCTTTCCCAGGTGTCTGTGGCAGGATAGTAGCTATCTACATAAGTAATCAATCTATCCTGTTGCTGTTCCTTTTTTAATGCAACGATGCGTTCTCCTAATGGAAACGCACGTATGTCACCTAAGGAATTCTCTTCTCTCTCAATTTCCTTTAATTCGTTTTGCGTCAAATTTATCGCATAAAATTGATTATGGCATTCTTTTCCACCTGAAAAAGTTATTACATAAAAATAAAGATTGTCTTTATACACGGTCGCTGCATAATTTAATATATAGTGACCCTGCAATCCGCCCAATTTTTGATTTTTCTGTTCTTCAAAACCATAGGCATAATATTGGACACTTCTATCTCCAGTGCAATAGTATAAAAGTGTATCATCTTGCAGCAACCCAAAGCATTCCGGTAACTTCTCAAATGTAATTTCTTGATAATCGTTTTTAACGGATATCGAAGAAATGATGGCGCAACCTGAACCCAGCAGAGAGAGAATGATCAGCAATGTTATCACCTTAGATTTCATGACTTCCTCCCATCTCAAAAATTTGCTTATATTCCAATAGTCTTTGCAACTTTTGCCTAAGAGAGTGCAAATCTCGTTAATCTTGTTTACAGCATAACAAATTATTCTTTTTTGCGCAACAAAAAACAGGACGAACCAGCCATTCGTCCTGTTTTGCTAAAATTTATGGTTATGCTTCTACCGCATCTAATGCCGCTTTGATTTTTTGCGGAATACCGGTAATTTTTTCTTCTGGAATGGCGCACAGCGCAACCCGCAAACCCGCATTGGCGCCGTCGCCTAAGGGCACTACGAATAAATCCTGTTCCCGCAGCTTGGCGGCCACTTCTTCTGCTTTGACGGTTGGCACTGTCACAAAAAATCCGGCGTCAAAGGGACAAACGGGCAAGCCGATTTCTCCGGCTTCTTTCATAAACAATTCGGCCCGTTTCAGCAGGCTGAGCCGCAGTTGGTCCTGTTCGGCACGAAACGCCGCTTTTTTTTCCGGATTGGTATTAATTTTTTCCATCACCAGCATCCCTAAACGGCTGCAGTTTGACCAGGTAGCCCGGCTGGAAAATTTATTGATGGCGATAAAGTCTTCCACTTCCTGCTTGCTGGAAGAGATACACAGCAGGCAGCCCAGACGGTACCCATACATGGTGTAACCTTTCGACATGCTGAACGCCACCAGCACCAAGAAATTTTCCGGCAGCTGATTGAACAACTGGAAGAATTGCCGGCTTTCTGGCGCAGCAAAATCAATATAGGCAATATCCACTAACAACACCACATTATTTTTGCCGTTGTTGGCTATGGCGGTCAGCTCTGCCATGATGGCTTCCCATTCCTGCTGTTTTACGTTATAACCGGTTGGATTGTTAGCCGGCGTATTTAAAATTAAGAAGACATTGGTCTGCTTTGCGGCATATTCCCGCAATTTTTCAATACAGCCCTGTACGTTAAAATTACCCTGTTCATCAAACATAACAAAGGTGTCAAAATTACGGCCGGTTTCCCGACAAATGCTTTTATATGCAGCCCAATAACGGTCCATGGTAATGGCGGTATCGCCATCGTCTAAATAATTGAATAAGGCGTGATGAATGCCGCCGGTGCCGCCCGGTGTGGCAATGCCGTCGATATAAGCGGCGGGACGATATTCCCGAAACGCCGCGTCAATGGCTGCTTCAATAAAAGCCGGAGAGCCTTCAATGGTGGCATATTCGGCCGCGTCGCTGAACGGAATTTCTTTTACCGTTTCTTCTACTGTTTTTAGTGTAATTAAGTGCCCGTTGGCATCCAAAAAAGCGCCTGTAGTGGCATTGGTGATATTTTCCTTGCCCACCTCAGCAGCCCGTGCCTTGGCCATGCCGCTGATGCGAAAGATTTTATCCGGGCCCCCTTTGCCCTGGGTATGCTTTGCTAAAACGCTCATTGTTCCATTCCTACTTTCTTTCCTAGAGTTATCCCATACAAATTTACCATTTTTCACAGAAAAACGGCTGCTTCATATTTGAAACGCAGTTTTCTAATTTATACTGTTGTTATTATACTGATTTTTCCTATTGGACGCAAGGAAGGAACGCCTATGTATTTTGTATTTTCCCATCTAGTTAAAATCTTAAAATCAAAACGAAATCTCTGCATATTCTATATGATAATGAAACACATATAAATATTATGTTATTTTTTTATAAAAATAACGTCCATGGTATTTGACCCAATGATTGTGAAATTAAAACACTTTTCCGATTCTTACTATTCTGTCAAAAAAATAATTTGATACTCTATTCTTTTCTATTTTCCATCTTTTCCATTATTGTTTGATAAAATATTGTTTGATAAAAATTAATTCCCTATTTAATCTACGGTTTTACAAATTAATCTGTGATTTTCTCTTGACGTTTTCTTAATATATGGTATATTAGTTAGATAAACAAAAATACATTAATTCACATGCATCAAACATTTTATAATAAGAACTTATCTTATTGCTATTATAAATAAAATCATAGAGAAAAACTCGGTTTTCGTTTATCAGTCATTGGCAAAGGTTCGTACTTTGTTCCGAAACCATATAAATCGAATCTGTATGTAAGGTTCAATATGCATGATTATTTCTGAAAAAATACTCTGTCAAGAAAGGAGATTTGGAACGCGGCTGTTTTTTCAGATATATCAGATATGATAGTACGCTGTACTATTTTTAATTTGGTTTTGCTTTTATTGCATTTTTAATACACTTTGAGGGGGGTATTTTTTATGGCAAATCCACAAGTAGAAGATAAAGTTGTTGCCGATAAATTTGCTTGGTCCGACCTTTACAAAAAAGAAGACTGGTGGGCGATATGGCTCGGTTTCATTATCATTGCAGCAGGGATTATTTCTGTTACAACCGGCGCTTTTAATTTCAAAGCAGTAAAATTCCCAACCTGGGGCACTGAAGAAGCGCCAAACATTTTAAGTGGCTTAACTGGCAGCTATTTTGTGAGCTTGCTGATTACCTTTGTTGTTTTGTTAGTGTTGTTCTCCATTGGTACTTATTTTATGGGGAAAAATGTTCCTAAATTCGCATTAGGCTTTACCGGCGTATTTGTATGCGCTTGGGTAGCCTATGCATTGGCTGCGCAGAAAACCATGAGTAACTATGTAGAATACGCTTTCTGGGCTTTGGTGGTTGGTTTGTTAATCTGCAACACCATCGGTACGCCAGAATGGATGAAACCAGGGATTCAAACTGAATATTATGTAAAAACCGGTTTGGTAATCATGGGGGCTGAAGTATTGTTCTCCAACATTTCCAATTTTGGTATTTACGGTCTGGCTATCGCTTGGTTTGTAACACCGATCGTTATCATTTTCATGTGGATTTTTGGTACCAAATTCTTAAAAATGGTTTCTAAACCAATGGTTATCGTTATCGCTACCGCGACTTCCGTTTGCGGTACATCTGCCGCAATCGCAGCAGCGGCTGCTTCCGGCGCTAAGAAAAACGATTTGACCTTTGCAATTGGGTTATCCCTGATGTTCACTGTATTGATGATGGTATTTATGCCAATCGGTATCAAAGCCATCGGTATGGACCCACTGATCGGCGGCGCTTGGATTGGCGGTACGGTAGACTCTACCGGCGCTGTTGTACTGGCTGGGGAAGCTTTAGGCGATGTCGGCGGTCAGGTTGCAGCTCTGGTTAAAATGATTCAGAATATTTTGATTGGTTTCATTGCTTTGGCAATTTCCATCTTCTTTGCTACAAAAGTTGATGTAGATGAATCTCGCGGAAAGGTTGGAGCTGGTGAAATCTGGCACCGGTTCCCGAAATTTATCATTGGGTTCTTCGTTGCTTCTGTAATCTTCTCCTTTGTCATTATGCCAGTTTTCGGCAAAGATGCTTACAGCGCAATCCTGAAAACCTTCAGCAACTACAAGGGCTGGTGCTTCTGCTTGGCCTTCACATCCATCGGTTTGGAATCCAACTTCAAGGAAATGGCATACTACATGCAGGGTGGGAAACCTCTGACACTGTACGTAGTTGGTCAGACCTTCAACTTGGTTCTGACACTGCTGGTAGCTTGGATTATGCTGAGCGGCATTTTCCTGCCGATTCCAAATATCGCTACTGTTTAAATTGCATTTGACATAGGAATGTGCTACACTAATCCAGTAATGTTGCAAAAGAACAGGATGTGACTTTTCATGCGTGAAAAAATCGTTACCATTTTAAACCGTTGCGCCATCGTGATTTGTAGCGTGGCTCTGTTGATAGCCATTTATCTGATGTCGCAGGATGCAGGGCTGATTGACGGTACCTTTGGCCCCGGCTCCTATTACTATTCGGATATTCCGGGCTGGGAAAAAATCTTCCTCAGTGATAAAACCTTGCATTTAGGTTTTGACAATCCGGTTATCGCCTATGGCTTCTTCGTTGTCTGGGGTTTGTTGAGCTTCAGAGGTTTGCTGTGGTTAGATAAAAAATTGAAATAGTCCGAGTTAACGCAATCAAACACAAAGGCTGTGGAGCTTAGCTCCACAGCCTTTTTTATAATGTTTTGCAATCTACGCAAGCGCCGTCGGTTAAGGTAATTTGGTGGTCCATTTTTCACAGTTCCACACATCGGTCACCACATCGCGGTAAAATTCGGGCTCGTGACAAATCAGCAGCACAGTGCCTTTATATTCCTGCAGCGCCCGTTTTAATTCATCCTTGGCGTCCACGTCTAAATGGTTGGTTGGTTCGTCCAGCACCAACACATTGGTTTCCCGGTTCATCAGCTTACAAAGACGAACCTTGGCCTTTTCGCCGCCGCTCAACACCTGAATTTTGCTCTCGATATGCTTGGTGGTTAAACCGCAGCGGGCCAACGCTGCCCGCACCTCCTGCTGATTAAAATGGGGAAATTCATCCCACACTTCTTGCAGACAGGTATGATCCGTTGGCTTTGTCTCCTGCTCAAAGTAGCCGATCTCCAGATTTTGACCTTTTAAAACGTCACCAGCCAGCGCTGGTATTTCTCCCAACAAACTGCGCAGCAACGTAGTTTTCCCTATCCCATTGGCTCCTACCAGTGCAATTTTTTGCCCCCGTTCCAGCAATAAATCCAGCGGCTTAGATAGCGGCTTATCGTAGCCAATGACCAGCCCTTTGGTTTCAAAAATCAGCTTGCTGGTGGTACGGCCTAGGATAAATTGAAATTGTGGTTTGGGCTTTTCGGCAGCCAGCTCAATCAACTCCATTTTGTCCAGCTTTTTCTGTCGGGACATGGCCATATTGCGGGTAGCCACCCGGGCTTTGTTGCGGGCCACAAAATCCTGCAGCTCGGCAATCTCCTGCTGCTGGGCCCGATAAGCCGCCTCTTGCTGCTGCTTTTTCACCTCGTAAATGCGGCGGAAATTGTCATAATCGCCCACATAGCGGTCCAGCTTCTGATTTTCCATGTGGTAGATTAAATTGATAACGCTGTTTAAAAAAGGAATGTCATGGGATATCAGCAGAAATGCGTTCTCGTAATCCTGCAAGTAGCGTTTCAGCCAGTTGATATGGGACTCGTCCAAATAGTTGGTCGGTTCGTCCAGCAGTAAAATGTCCGGCTTTTCCAATAACAATTTGGCCAGCAAAATCTTGGTACGCTGACCACCGCTCAAATCCTCTACATCCCTGTCTAAACCAATGTCATTCAACCCCAGATGGTGCGCGACTTCTTCAATTTTGCTGTCAATGACATAAAAATCGTGGGTATCCAGCAATTCCTGCAAATCGCCTACCTCGCCCATCAGCTCGTCTAAAGCGTCGCCCTCCAGCTCTCCCATTTTCATATAGCTGTCGTTGATTTGCTCTTCAATATCATATAAAAACTGAAAGGCGCTTTTCAAAACGTCGCGGATGGTCATGCCCCGTTCCAACACGGCGTGCTGGTCTAAATAACCGACCCGCACCCGTTTGGCCCATTCAATTTTACCCGCGTCGGGCATCAGTTTTCCTGTAATAATGTTAATAAAGGTGGATTTGCCTTCGCCGTTGGCGCCTACCAGACCAATATGTTCCCCTTTCAGCAGACGAAAGGACACATCGTCAAAAATTGCTCTGTCGCCAAAACCGTGGCTCAAATGTTCAACCGTCAAAATACTCATGCATAAACTCCTTTTACTCTGTTCCTTTTATGATAACATGAAAATCACTATTGCTATTGTACTGAAAAACGGCGCTGGAAACAAGCCTTTTTCCTGCCTTCTTTTTTGTTTCTTTGAACAGTGGAACTCTTATTTTGACAGCTCACAAAAACCGCTTTAGACGCTCCGGCACCCAGCAAGCTGTCACTGCGTCTAAGAACAATTCTCCGTTCACTCTCCGCTGCTGCAAATTGCCCTGCACCACTCGGCGTATTTTATGGGGAATGATTTTATCGACGGCTGGTAAACCAATGGCATATACACTGTGCAAAATCTCCAGCGCATTACCCTGGCGGCCCAAATATAACATGGCATGCCCCGGGAAATACAACACACTGCCCGACGGCAATGCCGCAATAAATTGCTGCTTTTGCTCCCGATTATCGGGGCAGCGCTCCACTCCCACCATCTGCATCTGTTGCCGGCTATTGCGCGGAAGCTGCAAGCCAAACACAGAAAACACATCCACAAGCAGCGAACTGCAATCCCGGCAATACTTGGTGCCGCCCCAACCATAAGGCTCGCCCAGCATTTTTTTTGCCTGGCTGACAATATTCTGCGCAGAGCAAGGCAACGGTCCCGGTGCAAATCCGCCGTCCCGTTGCACCATAAATTGCAGCACCGCCAGCTTATCACGACGGTCTTTCACAGGCAAACCCACTACAAAGCTGCGTTGAGCGGCGTCATATAAGGGAAGGCGTGTGCCCATCAACAGCGTCTGTGTTTGCGCTCTGCCGTCAAAATCAATATAATCCAACTGGCGGCGGCTGTCGGTAACCAGTAGCTGTTCTCGGTCACAGCAATACTGCCGCCAACGGTAAAAGTCAGTTTCCCAGGCTAGATGCGCGGTCAGCATCCAACCGTAACATTGGGCGCTGCGAATAAAACTCCACTGTCCGCTGTCATCCTGACAATAAACCAGCACCGGCTCGCCCAATTTCAACAGACTCACCGCAAAGCGGTCCAGCTCGCCCCATTCTCCGGTACGATAACTGGCGGCCATCGTAGGAAAGGCACGCAAAAAGCTATTGCAAATCACGACACCATAGCGCAGCGATGCTTGCTTTTGACAAACCGCTTCTAAACGCCGTTTTAAAGCGTTATAAAAATCTTCTCCATATAGATTACCTTCTTTATCATATCGTGGCTCCTGCGGCAAATTTTCAACGCTCAGCAGGATTTCCAGCTCTTGCAAGACCTGTTCTGGTTCAACGGCCACTAAATCGGTTAATCCCGTATCTGGACACTGTAAATTTTGCCGGTTGACGGCCTCAATCTGCTGCTGGTTCAATATGATTTTACTGGAAAACATCTCAAAACGCCTCCTCATAGGCTATCAAATAGACTTACATCAAATTACGATTTTTTTCACAAAATTTTGATTTTGAAACATCAAAAGTTATTACTGTATTTTATGAAGTATCTTGTTTATAATAGAAGTGTCATTTTAAGATCGGAGGGATTGTTCATGAAACAATTTGAAGGAAAAATAGCTTTAGTCGTAGCGGCTACACGAGGAATCGGGTTAGCCTGTGCGCAGGGTTTAGCTCGTGGCGGTGCAACTGTTTATTTAGGCGTTCGCCGTATGGATGCCGGGCAGCAAATCGCTGACGAATTAATCGCGGAAGGCTGTAAAGCCGCACCGGTTTATTTCAACGCTGCCGAAATGGACAGCTATCAATCCATGGTAGAAACGGTAATTGAAAAAGAAGGGCGTATTGACATTCTGGTCAACAACTATGGCGGAACCGATGTAAAAAAAGATTTCGACGTTGTAAACACCGATGTCGCCTATTTCAACGAAAACCTCTGCAAAAATTTGAACAGTGTATTTTTGCCTGTTAAATATGCCGTACCCCATATGCCAAAAGGCGGTTCCATTATCAATATCGGAAGTATCGGCGGCTTCAATCCCAATCTGGTGCAAATCTCCTACACCGTTTCTAAAGCAGCAATTATGAGCCTGACTGAAAATATTGCCACCCAATATGCGCGGCGGGGCATTCGCTGTAACTGCGTCATGCCAGGGATGATTGCCACCGATGCATTGATAAACAACATGCCTCAGGAATATATCGACAACTTCTTAAAACATGTTCCTCTACAGCGTTGCGGGCAGCCGGAAGATATCGCCAACGCCGTATTATTTTTAGCCAGCGACGCCTCTTCTTTCATCACCGGTCATTGTCTGCCGGTAGCAGGCGGCTACAAAGTTCCAGCGCCAGTTTTTGGCGACAGCGCGCCCAAAATGGTTGACTAATGAACTAATGATAAGAAAGACTATCAAAAACTATCACAGCATAAAAAACTCATTTTATAATCATATAGAGCGATATGGCCGAAAAGTGATATCGCTCTGTTTTCTTTTTCGTTGTTTTTAGAACTACAGGATTTCTTACAGTAACAATCTCCAACAGCGCTGCAGCCATAGCGCATCGTCCTAATTGACCCGCTATTGATTGTAAAGGTAAGCGAAAATCAATTATTTTTGCAAATGATAGATAAATCTATCGCTTCTGCCGGAGATGCTGCTCCACTTCACAATCTGCGGCAATTGTAGCGGAAGCTTTACGGAGGAGGTGCTTAGGATAAAAATAACTCTCTGCAATCAGAATATAAAAAGCCAGCTACGACACGCTAATCGTATCGTAGCTGGCTTTTTCATGGAGGGAGAAGGATTCGAACCTTCGAAGGCGGAGCCAACGGATTTACAGTCCGTCCCCTTTGGCCACTCGGGAACCCCTCCAAA
>CABQBF010000025.1 GCA_902462325.1 uncultured Peptococcaceae bacterium | reverse complement strand
GGTATCGGTGTCCACAATTTCGCCGTAAGGCACCAAGCCCAATTTGATTAAGGCCTGGAAACCGTTACAAATACCTAAAATCAAACCGTCATGTTTGTAAAGCAATTCATGAATCCGTTCTTTTAGGATTGGATTGCGCATGAAGGCTGCAATAAACTTACCAGAGCCTTCCGGTTCATCCCCAAAGGAGAAGCCGCCGGGGAAAATCATCATCTGGGCAGTCTGTAAAGCTTTTTCCATGCGAGCGATGGAATCCGCCAGCATAGTTGGCGTCAGGTTAGCCACATTGACAATTTCAGCCTGTCCGCCTACCCGTTCTAAAATGCGGGCAGTGTCGTATTCACAGTTGGTGCCTGGGAATACGGGAATGACTGCTTTTGGACGGGCGATTTTAGCAGTTGCTGCGTAAGCCGGCCGTTCTGTATAGCTGTACGCTTCTACAAGGCCGCTGTCCGCAGTGCGGGTTGGATAAATGTCTTCCAATGTTTCTTCCCAGATGGCGGTCAATTCCTCCAAAGAAAGACTTGCTTCGCCCAGCACAATTTGCGGCTGCGCGGTGGTGTGCCCAATCAGTACAGCCCCTTCTACCGGTGCAGTAGCTTCCACGATGATTGCGCCATAATTTTTTTCAAACAGCGCCGGCACATAAATGCTGTCTAAGCTGCTGAACCCAATTTGATTGCCCAGTGCCATTTTAAAGACTGCTTCGGCAACGCCGCCTTTGCCCAACGCCCAGGCGGCTGCAATCTTGCCTTCTGCCTGCGCCTGGTTAACCAACTGCCACATTTCTTTGATAGCAGCCATTTTAGGCTGTCCCTTTTCATCATAAGGCGCGGCAAACAGATAAACTTCATGACCTGCCGCCTTAAATTCTGGTGATAATACGTTTTCCGAATCCAGGGTACCTGCCGCAAAGGAAACCAAGGTAGGTGGAATATCCAAATCCATAAAGGAACCGGACATAGAATCCTTTCCGCCAATGGCACCAACGCCATATGCCATCTGCGCTTTAAAAGCGCCCAACAGTGCCGACACCGGCATGGCCCAGCGTTTGCTGTCGCCCCGCAGGCTTGGGAAATATTCCTGGAAAGTCAGGTAGCAATCCTCGGTTTTACCGCCAGCAGCCACCATACGGGCCAACGATTCGGTAACAGCACACATAGCGCCCAAATGCTGGTTTTGTGCAGACAAATAAGGGTCAAAGCCGTAAGCAAACAACGAAGCGGTATAGCTCTGCCCTTCCAGCACAGGAATTTTAGCAGCCATAGCCTGAGTCGGCGTCAACTGGGTTTTGCCGCCAAAGGGCATTAAAACACTGCCTGCGCCGATGCTACTGTCAAAATATTCTACCATGCCCCGTCTGGAGCAGATATTCAAATCGCCTACCAGTTCTTTCAGCGCAACGGCTGCATCAAAGGCTTCTGCCGGTTCTTTGGCTTCTGCTGCCGGGAACGATGGGACTTCCACTGTGATGTGTTTGCTGTCACCGGCCGAATCCAAAAAGGCGCGGCTCAAATCTACGATGGTCTGCCCCTGATATTCCATCACCAAACGGGGTTCTTCCGTTACATAAGCTACCACCGTCGCTTCCAGATTTTCGCTGTCAGCAGCAACAATAAACTGCTCTAAGCTTTCAGGAGCCAGCACAACCGCCATCCGTTCCTGCGATTCGGAGATAGCCAGCTCCGTAGCCGATAAGCCTTCATATTTCTTCGGTACCCGGTCCAGATAAATATGCAGACCAGCAGCCAATTCGCCGATAGCTACCGACACGCCGCCAGCGCCGAAGTCATTGCAGCGTTTGATGAGTTTACTGATTTCTGGACGGCGGAATAAGCGCTGGATTTTCCGTTCTTCCACTGGGTTCCCCTTCTGCACCTCTGCGCTGCAGGTGGCCAGTGATTTTTCAGTATGACTCTTGGAAGAACCGGTTGCGCCGCCGCAGCCGTCACGTCCGGTACGACCGCCTAAAAGCACAATCACATCTTCCGGAGCCGGTACTTCCCGCACTACATTGTCAATGGGCGCTGCACCTAATACTGCGCCGATTTCCATTCGTTTTGCAACATAGCCGGGATGATATAACTCATCTACCAAACCGGTAGCCAAGCCAATCTGGTTGCCATAGGAAGAATAACCTTGGGTAGCAGTGGTGGTAATCCGACGCTGGGGTAATTTCCCAGGCAATGTTTCTTCCAGCGGCTTGCGCGGGTCGGCAGCGCCGGTTACACGCATAGCCTGATACACATAGGAACGGCCGGACAATGGGTCGCGGATAGCGCCGCCCAAACAGGTGGCAGCACCGCCGAACGGTTCAATTTCCGTAGGGTGGTTGTGGGTTTCATTTTTGAACATGAACAGCCACTGTTCTGTTCCCTTGTCTGTTTTCACATCCACCTTTACACTGCAAGCATTGATTTCTTCACTTTCATCTAAATTTTTCAGAACGCCCCGTTTTTTCAGCGCTTTTGCTGCAATCGTCCCCATGTCCATCATGGTGACAGGACGGGTTTGCGCCCGTTCTCCATAGACTTCTTCTCTGGCTGCCAAATATTCCTCATAGCTTTCTTTCACCAGCGGATCGTCCAAGGTGATATCGGTAATCTGTGTCATAAAGGTCGTATGACGGCAATGGTCGGACCAATAGGTATCAATCATTTTTAATTCGGTAATGGTCGGGTTCCGTTTTTCTTCGTCGCGGAAATAACCCTGCATAAAGCGCAAATCGCCCAAATCCATGGCCAAACCATACTGCTGGCGCAAGGCTTCCAAATCGGCCTCTGCAGCCGTCATAAAGCCTTCCAACTGGAAAACAGCTTCCGGTTCTTCTACGGCGTCCAGCAAGGTTTCCGGTTTTTCCAGAGCAGCTTCCCTGTTTTCCACCGGATTGATTAAATAATTTTTCATTTTCTGCAAATCATCTGCGCTGATTTGGCCTAAAAAGGCATACACTTTCGCCGCCCGTACCAGCGGACGTTCTTTGGTGATAATCTGAACGCACTGGGCGGCCGAATCGGCCCGCTGATCATACTGACCGGGCAGAGCTTCTACGGCAAATAGTGTGTGCGCTTCGGCAATTTCCGGCAACGCTTCCCGATATAAAAAATCGCACTGGGGCTCAGAAAAAATCAAACGGCCCGCCGCATCGCAATTTTCTTCGGTAAGCCCTGCAATATCATAGCGGTTAAAAATCCGTAAGCCGGAAAGCCCTGCAATGTGCAAATACCCCTGTAGTGTGGACAAAAGGCCCTGGGCTTCAATATCAAAGCCCGGACGTTTTTCTGCAAAAAAACGATAAATAGTAGCCACTGCTGTGTTCCTCCTATAGAAATGCTTTTTTGCCAATATCGGTACGATACTGCATATTTTCAAATTTTATCTGTTCTACACCTTTGTAGGCGTTGGCAATGGCCTGCGCAATATCGGCACCCAATGCGCTGACGCCCAACACCCGTCCGCCGTTGGTCACAATTTTGCCGTCGGTTTCTTTGGTGCCAGCATGGAATACAATAGCGCCAGTATCGACTGCCTGCTGTAAACCCGTGATTTCCCGGCCTTTGTCGGAACTTTCCGGATATCCGCCGGAAGCCAGTACCACGCACACGGCGGCTTCCGGATACCAATCAATTTGCATATCGGCCAAACGGCCATCAATAATCGCCAGGAAAATTTCTACCAAATCCGATTTTAACCGCGGCAAAACCGCCTGCGTTTCTGGATCGCCAAAACGGGCGTTAAACTCCAATACCTTCGGACCATCGGCAGTCAACATCAGGCCTGCGTATAAAATACCGGCAAAGGGACGGCCTTCTGCTTTCATAGCGGCAACGGTGGCTTCCAACACCTTCGGCACCACAACGGCGTTTACCGCTTCAGTATAAACAGGCGCTGGAGAATAGGCGCCCATCCCGCCAGTATTTAAACCTTTGTCGCCGTCCCAAATCCGCTTGTGATCCTGGGAGGAAACCATAGGTACCACAGTTTCTCCATCGGTGAAAGCCAGCATGCTGACTTCCTGCCCAGTTAAAAATTCTTCCACCACAACCCGGCTGCCGGCGGTGCCGAATTTATTGTCCACTAAAATATCATCAATGGCCGCTTCTGCTTCCGACTGGGTTTCACAGATCAAAACCCCTTTCCCGGCAGCCAGACCATCTGCTTTCACCACACAGGGCAAACCCACCTGCTCCAGAAAAGCTTTCGCTTCTGCAGCGTCGGTAAAAGCGCCGTATTTTGCCGTTGGTATGCCATACTTGGCCATCAGATTTTTGGCAAAGGTTTTGCTGCCTTCAATTTCCGCAGCTTTACCGCTAGGCCCAAAAATTTTCAGCCCCTTTTCTTGGAATTGATCAACAATTCCCATGGTCAGCGGCACTTCCGGCCCTACCACAGTCAAATCAATCTGCTGCTGTAACGCAAAGTTCAGCAGCCCTTCTAAATCATCAGCTTTGATTGCTGCACATTCGGCCAATTGACCAATTCCGGCATTTCCAGGCGCACAGTAGATTTTATCTACCTTGGGGCTCTGGCTGATTTTCCACACCAGCGCATGCTCTCTGCCACCGCTGCCAACTACAAGAACTTTCATGTTATCCCTCCGTATCACGTTTTTCCTGTGATGTGTATTCTATCGCTCTACTGCTTAATGTCTGAAATGACGAACGCCGGTAAATACCATGGCAATGCCATGCTCGTTGCAGGCGTCAATAGATTCCTGGTCACGCACCGAGCCGCCCGGCTGAATAACGGCGGTAATGCCGGCTGCCGCCGCCGCATCAATGGTATCACGGAATGGGAAGAACGCGTCAGACGCCAACACAGCGCCTTTGCATTTTTCACCGGCCTGCGTAAAGGCAATGTTAGCCGAGCCGACCCGGTTCATCTGTCCTGCGCCAACGCCTAAACTCTGCCCGTCTTTGGTGACCACAATGGCATTGGATTTGACATGTTTCACGATATTCCAGGCAAAGATTAATTCTTTTAACTGTTCTTCCGTTGGCGCTTTTTCGGTCACAACCTGTAAATCTTCCGCTTTCAGAGTATGGTTGTCCATTTCCTGCAATAAAAATCCGCCGCTGACTTTTTCAATCCACAGTTCATTGTTCGGCAGTTTTTCGCCAATTTCCAGCAAACGCAGATTTTTCTTGGTTTTCAAAATTTCCAGACTTTCTTCGCTGAAGGACGGTGCAATCACAGCTTCCATAAAGGTGGTAACAATCTGTTCCGCCGTCTTCTTGTCCATCGGACGGTTCACCGCAATAATCCCGCCGAAAGCCGATACCGAGTCGGCTTCGTAAGCGCGGCGGTATGCTTCGGATAAGGTTTCACCGATGGCAGTGCCGCAGGGATTGGTATGCTTGATAATTGCCGCAGCAGGCTGAGCAAATTCGTTCACCAGCTTCCAAGCTGCATCAACGTCCACAATATTGTTATAGGACAATTCTTTGCCATGCAATTGTTTGGCATTGGCCACAGTACCGCTGGTTGGGATTCCAGAGCGATAAAAAGCCGCTTTCTGGTGCGGATTTTCGCCATAGCGCAATTCCTGAATTTTTTGTCCGCCGAAAGCAATTTCGCCGGAAAATGGATCTGCGCCGAAGGCGCCGCTGAGGTAATGGCTAATGGCTGCGTCATACTGGGCTGTATGCTGGAAAGCTTCCAAAGCCAGCAACCGTTTGGTCTGCAGGCTCAGCTCACCGCTTTCTTTTAATTCGGCGATAACACTGTCATAGCGGGCAGGATTTACCACAATGCCCACTCTGTCATGGTTTTTCGCAGCGGAACGCACCATGGTAGGACCGCCAATATCAATATTTTCGATCGCGTCTTCTAAAGTTACGTCCGGTTTGGCCACCGTAGCCTGGAAAGGATATAAATTTACCACAACCAAATCAATGGGCTTGATGTTGTGTTCAGCTAACACAGCCATGTGTTCTGAGGTTCCTTTGGCTAAAATCCCGCCATGCACGCTGGGATGCAATGTTTTTACCCGTCCTTCTAAAATTTCTGGAAATCCTGTCACATCGGAAATGCCCGTTACGGCAACGCCGGCAGCCTGCAATGCTTTGGCCGTACCGCCAGTGGACACGATTTCATAGTCCACTTCTGTTAAGGCTCTGGCAAATTCCACCACACCTGTTTTATCCGATACGCTGATTAATGCTCTCTTCACTGTTTATTCCCCTTTCACCTTTACAATACGCCCATCCAACACCAATCTGCCTTGCGCAAATAATTGAATGGCTTCCGAATACGCCTTGTGTTCCTGCTCTAAAATGCGGGCCGATAAGGAATCCTCCGTATCATCGTCCAAAACTGGAACCGTCTTCTGCAAAATGATAGCGCCGCTGTCCATCCCCTCATCTACAAAATGGACGGTACAGCCCGCCACCTTTACGCCATACTCCAAAGCCTGCCGCTGTCCATGCAGTCCTGGAAAAGACGGCAGCAAAGCCGGATGAATATTCATGATCGGACATGGCGCATGGCCAACAAAATATGGACTGAGGATGCGCATATAACCGGCCAGACAAATCAACTGGCAATCGGCCTGTTCAATATGCTGTAGCAGCGCTGCCTCATAATCAGATTTTTCTTCATAAGCCTTTGGATTTACATAAAACGCAGGAATGCCGGCATTTTTCCCATGTTCTAATGCCTTGGCTTCGGCCTTATCGCTGAGTACAACCGCAATTTCCCCATCGATGGCTCCAGCCTTGATAGATTCCAAAATCGCCAGCAAATTAGAGCCCCGTCCAGAAGCCAATACAGCAATTCGAATTCCCATGGTGTTCCCCCTTTATTCTATCAGTTTTCAAATAGAAAAAGGGCTGTCGCAGTTTTTGGTTGATTTCCTTTGCAACAGTCCTTTTCCTGTACCATTATGCATGTCAATGAAACCGGTACAGACTGTTCCGATTTTTGCACAGGCGCATGCATCGGCATTGGGCAGCATACACTTGTGCGCCAAACTATTTATAATTGGCAAGTCTGGTCAATGACAACTTTCTTTTCTCCAGCGACGACGGCGCCAATCTGATACACCGGTTGTTCCATAGCGGCACAGGCAGCTTTGATTTTTTCTGCGTTTTCGGCATCGCAAATTAAAACAAAGCCAATGCCCATATTGAAGGTACGGAACATTTCCCGTTTTTCCACATTGCCTTTTTCCTGAATCAGTTGGAAAATAGGCAGCGCTGGCCATGTTGTGCTGTCAATTTGCACCTGGCAATTTTCCGGCAGCACCCGCGGAATATTTTCTAAAAGACCACCGCCGGTGATATGCGCCATCCCCTTGATAGTTGCCTGCTGCAATAATTCCAAAATGGTTTTCACATAAATTTTGGTTGGCGTTAAAATCACATCGCCCAGCTTGGCGCCCAAGACGTCGATTTCTTCGTCCATTTTTAATCCGGCGTGTTCTAACAACACTTTCCGCGCCAGAGAAAAGCCGTTGCTGTGTACCCCGGTAGAAGGCAAACCCAGCACCACGTCGCCAGCGCAAATGTGACTGCCGTCAATCATTTTCTTTTTATCGACAATCCCAACGGTAAAGCCGGCAACATCATATTCGCCAACAGGATAAAATCCAGGCATTTCTGCCGTTTCACCGCCGATTAAGGCGCAACCGGCCTGCCGGCAGCCTTCTGCAATGCCGGATACCACAGCGGCTACCTGTTCCGGCTCACATTTTCCCACAGCCAGATAATCTAAAAAGAATAAAGGTTCTGCGCCGTTTACCAGCACGTCGTTGACGCACATAGCCACCGCATCAATACCGATGGTATCATGTTTTCCCATTTCAAAAGCAATTTTCAATTTGGTTCCCACACCGTCGGTGCCGGAAACTAAAATTGGTTCTTCGTATTTGTCTTTCTCAATGGCAAACAGACCGCCGAAGCCGCCTAAATCGGTAACAACTTCTTTGCGGAACGTAGATTTTACCAGTGGTTTCATCAATTCTACAGCCTGATTACCCTTGGTGATGTCAACACCGGCACCGCTGTAGGTTAAACTTTGTTCTGCCATATTTGTTTCCTCTCCTCTTATTCCAGAGCATCTTTTTATTCTAGCGCGTCTTTCGGCCCTTTACAGTTGCAGGGCACACCCAACGGATAATCGCCGTTCAGACAGGCTGTGCAGAAATTGCGGCTGCCTGCAACAGAGCGCAGCAAACCTTCCATGCTCAGATAATGCAAACTATCTGCGCCAATGTACTCACAAATGCCGTCAATATCATATTTATGGGCAATCAATTCTTCTTGAATCCCTGTGTCAATCCCATAGTAGCAGGAATATTTCACCGGCGGCGCGCTGACCAGGAAATGCACTTCTTTCGCGCCATGTTCCCGCAGCAACTTTACCAGTTTGCGGCTGGTAGTACCTCGCACGATGGAATCGTCCACCACCGCAACCCGTTTGCCTTCCAGCGCATCCCGAATTGGATTCAGCTTTAGTTTTACCATCAGCTCCCGCAATTCCTGACTGGGCTGAATAAAGGTACGGCCTGCATAGCGGTTTTTCAAAATCCCCTGCGTAAAAGGAATGCCTATTTCCTCCGCATATCCGATGGCCGCCGTTGTGCCAGAATCGGGCACAGAAATCACAATATCCACGTCCAGCGGCGCTTCTTTGGCCAGTTCCCGCCCCATCAAACGGCGGGCTTTGTTGACGTTGATGCCGTCAATGTTGCTGTCTGGACGGGCAAAATAAATAAATTCAAACACGCACAGCGCATCGCCTACATTGCCAAACAGATTGGTAGAATGCAGTCCCTTTTCATCAATGGTGATAATTTCACCGGGCGCCACATCCCGCAGGAACGTTGCGCCCACAGCATCCAGCGCGCAGGATTCGGAGGCCACCACATAGCCGTCTTCCCCCAGCTTCCCGATACACAATGGACGATTTCCATAAGGATCGCGCACAGCGTACAATTTATCTTCACTCATGATAACCAGCGCATAAGAGCCTTTTAAGTCGATCATTGCTTTCAGCATGGCCTGTTCCATATCGTCCTGCCCGTGCAGAGCCAATAAACCGACAATCTGCTCGGTATCGATGGTGGTTTGGAACAACGAGCCATGTTCCATCAAATAATTGCGTAATTCCGCGGCATTGGTTAAATTGCCATTATGAGCCAAAGCAATTTGTCCCCGCTGATAGCGGGCTACAACCGGCTGGGTGTTTAGCTGAGAATTCTCACCGGTGGTGGAGTAACGCACATGCCCAATCCCCAAATGACCATGCAAGCCGTCCAAAATAGATTGAGAAAACACATCAGAAACCAGGCCCAGATTTTTATAGTAGTCAATTTTTTTGCCATTGCCAACGGCCATGCCGCAGCCTTCCTGCCCTCTGTGCTGCAAAGAAAACAGCCCTAAATAGATTAACTCGGATACCGGATGATTGGGCGCGTAAATCCCAAATACACCGCATTCCTCATTTAATTTGTCCAGTCTATCATCAAACAATGATTTCTCCTCCTATGCCTTTTAGGCCAGCGCATCCTGCAGCCGTTTCAAAACGGTCTGATAGGCTTCTTCCACATTGCCCAGATCTCTTCTGAAACGGTCTTTGTCCATTTTTTCATTGGTGGTGGCGTCCCACAAACGGCAGCAGTCTGGAGAAATTTCATCGGCTAAAATAATGTTGCCGTCTGGAGTCCAACCGAACTCAATTTTAAAGTCCACCAAGGTCAGATTACATTTTTGGAAAATGCCCTGCAGCACTTCATTGATTTTCATGGTTTGGGCAGAAATAAACTGAATATCTTCTTCCGAAGCCAGCCCCAAAGCGATAATATGAGATTCATTCAGCATCGGGTCGCCCAAATCGTCGTTTTTATAGCAAAATTCCAAAGTTGGTTTCTTTAACGGCGTGCCTTCTTCTACGCCGAACCGTTTGGCAAAAGAACCGGCAGCTACGTTCCGGACAATCACTTCTAACGGAATAATCTTTACGACCTTTACCAGCTGTTCCCTATCATTTAATTTTTTCACCAGATGGTGTTCAACGCCCGCTTTGCCCAATTCTTCAAACAATAACGTGGTAATTTCGTTGTTCATCACGCCTTTGTCGGCAATACTGCCTTTTTTCACGCCATTGAATGCAGTAGCGTCATCTTTGTAACGAATCAAATATAAAGAAGCGTCGTCTGTTTTGAATACTTTTTTTGCTTTTCCTTCATATAACTGCTCTAAAACTTCCATGTTTCTCGCTCTCCCAATGATTAAATTTATTTTCCCGTCTTCTTATTAAACAGTCTGATGTCTGCCGGCAGTTAAATTAAACCGCAGCGTTTGAAAATATAATCCACATTCTTTGTGTGATAGCTGTAGTCAAAAATACCGTCCAGTTCTTCTTCTGTGATATATTTCATAATATTTTCATCCTGTTTTACCAGTTCCTTAAACGGTGTTTTGGTATCCCAAGCCCGCAGTGCATTGGATTGTACCCATGGATACACCGTATCTCTCGGCACACCCTTTCCCACTACAGTCAGCATCAAACGCTGAGAGAATACCAAACCCAATGTTTTTTCCACATTGGCCATCATCTGTTCCTCATGCACTTCCATATTTTTTACAACGCCGATTGCCAATTTTAAAATATAATACAACAAGGTGGTGCTGTCTGGAATAATCACCCGTTCTACAGAAGAATGGGCCAAATCCCGTTCATGCCACAGTACCGAGTTTTCAAAAGCAGGAATCACGTTGCCGCGAATCACACGGGCCAGACCGCAAATCCGTTCACAAGTCATTGGATTACGTTTGTGCGGCATAGCCGAAGAACCCTTCTGTCCCTTCTTAAATTCTTCCATCACTTCAAAAATTTCCGTTCTCTGCAAGTTGCGGATTTCTGTCATAAACTTGTCCAGAGAAGTGGCCACGATCGCCAATGTGGTCATATATTCGTTGTAGTGGTCCCGAGAAATAACCTGGGTGGATACCAGCTCCGGTTTCAAGCCCAGATGTTCGCATACATATTCTTCAATGCGCGGGTCGATATTGGCAAAGGTACCTACAGCGCCGGAAATCTGCCCTACGCTGACCGTTTCAATGGCCCGTTCCATCCGCGCGATGTTGCGCAGCGTTTCTTCATACCACACAGCCAGCTTTAAGCCGAAGGTAACCGGTTCTGCATGCACAGCATGGGTACGGCCAATGCACAACGTATCTTTATACTGAATTGCTTTTTCCCGCAGTACTTCGGCAAATTCCTTCAACAGCTTCAAAATGGCTTCCCCGGCCTGTTTCATCTGCACCGCCTCCGAAGTATCCAACACGTCGGAGGAGGTCATGCCTGCGTGCATATATTTGGCGTCGTCGCCAATGTATTCTGCAACACAAGACAAAAAGGCAATGACGTCATGGCGGGTTGTCTGTTCAATTTCATTGACCCGGTCCACATTAAAATTCGCTTTGGCACGAATGTTTTTCGCCGCTTCTTCCGGAATCTGACCGATGGCAGCCATGCCCTCGCACGCCAACACTTCTACTTCCATCATAATTCTTAATTTGTTTTCCTGAGACCAAATTTCAGCCATTTCCGGCAGTGTATATCTTTCAATCATGTATACAACTTCCTTCCTACATCATAAATTATTATATTAGTAAACTGTTATCGCCAAATACCCTTGCGGCTATTCGATGACAGCTTCCTGTACCCGTTTATTTTTTTCTTCCACCTGCGCAGCCATTTTAGCCTTATAATCTTTGAGCTTCTGGCGCAGAGCAGGATCTTGTCCCGCTAAAATCTGCGCAGCTAAAATACCTGCATTTTTGGCGCCGTTAATCGCTACCGTCGCCACCGGAATACCTGACGGCATCTGCACCATCGCATAGAGCGCGTCTACCCCCTGCAGCGCAGTCGCGTTAATTGGCACGCCAATCACCGGCAATGTTGTTACGGCAGCCAGCACGCCGCCTAAGTGCGCCGCAGCGCCAGCGCCGGCAATAATGACTTCCAAGCCTCTTTCTTCAGCAGTTTCAGCATATTGCAACGCTTTATAAGGAGTTCGATGCGCAGAAGCTACGATTAATTCGCTTTCTACACCAAACTCTCGCAATACTTTTACCGCATCCTGCATAATTTTCAAATCAGAATCGCTGCCCATCACGATTCCCACTTTTGGATTGCCCATATGATTCCTCCTCTTTTTGTCAGGCATCAGAAAATACTATTATATAACAAAAATCCGCTGTCGGCAACCTGTCAGGCCAGAATTACTTTTCCATCCTGAATTTGCTGTACAATGGCCAAAGACTCCACCCGGTAGCCTTTCTCTTCCAATAGCTTGCGACCGCTTTGAAAGCCTTTTTCAATTACAATGCCAATGCCGGCCACCTTGCCGCCAGCCTGTTCCACCAAATCAATCAAACCCAGCGCCGCATTGCCGTTGGCCAAAAAATCATCTAAAATCAGCACATGATCGCCGGCTTGCAGATATTTGCAATCTACGCGAATGGTATAATTTTTATTTTTGGTAAAAGAAAATACGTTGCTGGCATAAACATCATTCGATAAATTACTGGCTTCCTGCTTTTTAGCAAACACCACCGGTACGTTTTGAAAATACTGGGCGGCAATGCAAGCCACTGCAATTCCAGACGCTTCTACCGTTAAAATTTTGGTAATCGGTTCTCCTGCAAACCGCCGCTGAAACTCTTTGCCCATCTCATTAAATAAGGTTACGTCTATCTGATGATTTAAAAAACTGTCCACTTTCAACACGCTGCTGCCAATGGCAACGCCGTCCTGCTGAATTCTCTTCTTCAACAATTCCATCTGTTTCTTGCTCCCCTGTCCATTCTTCCTTAACGCTTCTGACTGTCTGACCTTACTTGATCGCAGGCAACCAGTAATCCTTGATAATGCTTTCCCCATAGCCATCGCCGGGTATTGCCCAACGGCCGTCTAAGTCCACCCATTTTTCTGCCACGCCCCGTTTGACATAGCCGAAGCGTGGGTCCAATAGCTGGCAGCCAGCAGGCAAGTCGTCTGTTGTGGTGTAGGCATATAAATGCTGAATATGAGCCTCCACACCATCGGCCACTGTCTGAAAGGTTAAACCATGCAGCCCGGGAATCGAATAAACTCTGCTGGGGTCCGCCCCGTTTAACGCTTCCTCACCAGTGTTTTCCACACCGGACGCACCTAAACCGCAAAAATTATTCTGAAAAGCCTGCACACTGCCATAGAACTGAAAATAGCCCGTTTCTTTCAAAGCCTGTGCAAAAGCCAAATCACCGCGAATATGATATTTTTTGCCGATTTCGATATAAAGCTCCGCGATATTGTCTGGAAAAGGCGTAAACCCTTGTTCTGGATAATTGCGCTCCATCATGGCGCGGACATCCGCTTCTTTTCTCTCTAAATACGCATTTAACTGCGCCGCAGTTGCAACATTGGCTCCTTGGATGGTTAAGTCATAATAACGCTGCTCCGCAGACTGTTGCTCTGTTGTTTCCTCCGGCTCTATCGGTACAACAGGCTGTACAATTTCTGTAACAATCACAACGCCGTCCTGCCATAACACTTCACAGTGCAGCGCTTCCCCAACCAAACGCAGCGGAATCATCGTCTGTCCGGTTTCAGTTAGGAAAGGCGCTCCCATCGTATCCTCCGCTGTCAAAGCAACACCGTCGATTAAAATCGTAATAGGCCCGTCCTCCGCCACTGCTGCATCAACGGTTGCCATCGTTTCTACGCCATCGGTTGTTGTGATGCGCACCTGACGCTGCGCCTCCACCCATGCAACTTGATAGCCCAAGGCTTCCCCAATCAAACGCAACGGCACGTAGACCCGTTCTCCCACCAACTGCGTTCCCGCTTGCTGCGCAGTCTGTAAATATAGCTGATTATTGATAATCAACTGCAAATCGTCTGTTGCACTGGCAGCAGGCACTCCAGTCATTGCCCACAGTGCCAAAACTGCTCCTGCAAAAAAAGTTTTCTTCTGCAAAAACAATCGCTCCATTCCCCCGGAACCCCGAAAATTCCTATTTTTATTTTAATATTCTAGCACATTTTTTATCGGTTTGTCTGCCCTTTTCCGCTATTTTTTCATTATTTTTTATGAAAATGCATAGAAATCATTCTTATTTTTATAAAATTCCTAGTTTCAGCAGGATTTTTTTATTTTGCAAATAATTTATTATGTGATATGATAAATGCATCACAAAAATTTTTTCTTACTGGAGGAATTGATTATGGCTCAAAATCCGATTGTTACCATGACTATGAACAGCGGCAACTCTGTAAAAATTGAATTATATCCAGAAGTTGCGCCAAACACTGTCAACAATTTTATTTCTCTGGTGAAAAAAGGGTTCTATAACAACCTGACCTTTCACCGCGTTATTTACGGCTTTATGATTCAGGGCGGTTGTCCTAACGGCAACGGTATGGGCGGCCCAGGCTACAGCATCAAAGGGGAATTTAACCAGAACCGTTTCCAAAACGACTTAAAACATGAACCGGGCGTTATTTCCATGGCCCGCTCCATGCATCCCGATTCTGCCGGCAGCCAATTTTTCATCATGCATCGCAATGCGCCCCATTTAGACGGTCAATACGCCGCCTTCGGCAAAGTGATTGAAGGCATGGACGAAGTAAACCGCATTGCCGAAGTACAGACCGGCTATGGCGATAAACCGGTATCTCCGGAAATCATCAAAGAAATGACAGTAGAAACCTTTGGGGTTGACTATCCGGAACCTAAAAAAATGTAATTTCTGCCGCTTGGCAACACACAAACAGGCTGCAGCGCTTTTTCAATCAGCGCACAGCCTGTTTTTTCACAACACGTTCTTTTGTTTTATTTGATTCAAAGTTCCTTCGGTCGCTTACCAGCTTTCCAGAAATTTCGCATAGAACTGTCGACACTTGTGTGCTATGCTAAATACAGCGCTATTATAATCCTACATGCCAAATCATAAGGATACCAAACAGGCCCGTTGGGGTCTGCAGAAAAGGAGTCGGAACATTATGCAGATTAAAATTATCTATGAGGATGAAGCAGTGCTGCCTGTGAAAGAACTGATTGGTCAGCTAGACAGCCAGCAACTATTTTTCGTAGAGCAATTTATCAAACAACAAAAACAACAGCGAAAGCAGGAAATTTTCCAGCAATGGCAAGCGACACTCAATCATCTCGTAAACAAAGCCTGAGCGATATTTCGTCTTAGGCAATCGGTAGGAGGTTGCTTCTTATTATGAAATTACAATTTCACGGGCATGCTTGTTTTTCCATTTTTACCGAAAACAACACCCATCTACTCATTGATCCCTTTCTCACCGGCAACAGCCAAGCTAAAATTGCAGCGGAGGAACTTTCTCCCGATGTCATTTTGCTGACCCACGGGCACTGGGACCACATCGGCGACACCGTCAGCATTGCCAAACGCACCGGCTGTCTGGTAATCTGCAATCCTGAAATCATTACCTACCTACAGGGAAAAGGCGTCACCAATTTCCACGGCATGAATATCGGCGGCGGCTATCAATTTGACTTCGGCTATGTAAAAATGACACCGGCCCTGCACAGCTCCGGCTTGGAAGAAAACGGTCAGGTTCTGTATCTGGGCAATCCGGCCGGCTTTTTGCTCACCATAGACGGCAAAACGATCTACCATGCCGGCGACACCGGTCTCAGCCATGAAATGACACTTTTGGGCAACGCCAACCGAATTGACGTTGCTCTGCTGCCCATCGGCGGAAACTTCACTATGGATATCAAGGACGCCATGCTGGCTGCCCGCGCTCTGCGCGCCCGGCAAGTAATCCCCATGCACTATAATACCTTTCCGGTTATCGAACAAAATGCCAATTTCTTTTCCAACCAATTGCTCAATTACGGCATTCCCTGTCCCGTATTGCAACCGGAAGATTGTTTAGAACTATAACAAACAATCCCGCAATAACAAAGAAAGGCTGTTGCGTCAAGCGTCTCTGTTTTTCCGTTATCCTACAATCCGGATGACACAAAAAACAGCTACGCGAAACGCAACAGCCCTTCTCTTTCCCGCAACTTTGCAAAACTCTTATGATAGTTTGATTGAGAATGCCTGCTAGAATGATTACAGCAGGTATTCTCAACTTCTTTCCGAGATAGATTACCCATAAAGCCAATCACCCTTGCAATCCTAAAGCGGTTACTTCATATTGGCAAACCGTTCTACTGCTTTGGTAAAATTGGCAATGGTCTGGTCGGCGTCGCCATGCTCGATGCCGTCCCGCACACAGTGTTTGATATGCCCTTCCAAAACCACCTGTCCCGCTTTATGCAGCGCTGATTTGGCGGCATTGATTTGGGCCAAAACATCCTCACAGGGCACATCCTCATCCACCATACGGTCGATGGCCTGTACCTGACCAATAATTTTTTTTAAGCGCCGGTGCAAATTTTCGGCGTCCATACATTGTCTCATGTTCATTCCTCCATACGATTAGGGGTGTCTACTCATTATCCTGTGAATCTGCCAGTTTGTCAAGTTCCTCCCAAAATCAGTTTGATAAACTGCAACAGCAGGTTTGCCCCATAAAAAACAAGGACTGCACCGCAGAGTACATTGATGGCACGCAAAACAGCGGAAGAAAATCGTTGACCAAGCAAGGACACCAGCAGCGTAAAACCCAGAAACCACGCACAGGAAGCGCTGACAACGCCAAAAAGAAAAACTATCGACTGCGTCGCTGGCAAAACGGCACGAAAAGCGCCTAGCATCATGGTGCCGTCCAAAATGGCCTGTGGATTACACCAGGTCACAATACAGGCTTCTTTCAACAAAGCACCAACGGACAACGCTTTACCGGATTCTGTGGGCATCATCTGCGTCTTTTTCCTAAGTAGGCCAACTCCAATTGTCAATACTAAAATACCGCCTATCAATAACGTTCCTGTCTGCAGCCAAACATATCGCTCCATAAGGGCGCCAATGCCGAAAAAACAAGCCAACGATAACGTCACATCAAAAAAAATTACCACGCAAGCGGAAAACAAAGCCTGCCTGCGTTGATAAAGCAACGCATTGTTCAGTACAAACAGATTTTGCATCCCAATAGGCGCCACATAAGCCAGCCCCAACAAAAAGCCTTGTCCCCAATAGTACATATCGTTCTCCTCCAAACCAGCCAACTCTTCCATCCTAAGGATTGAGCAACTGGCAAAAGCGTATTCGCATTCAGACGACTAGAACGCGCTGCAAACAAAAGCCATCGCAGAGAACCAACAAACACATTGTTCTGCGATAGCCTGATACAACCTACCCCAATTACATTGCCCCAATGCGGGCAATTTTTTTATCAATCAGCTCTTCAATCCGCTGATTATAGTCATATAAATCCTTCGGATTGTTGGTCTGCTGCAAGGTCCAATCGTCTGGATTGACATATTTGGAGGCAGAGCCAACGCCCAGTCCTAAAATGGTCTGCCGTTCCTCCATCATTTGAATATTATAAATAGATTCTTTTCCAGGCAGGCAGTACCCCACATTCTCCTGGTCCCCCACCATGTGTTTTTGCCGGTATAAATAATAAGGCCCATAGCGCTGTTTTGTCAGCCACTGCCGCAATTCCCTTTGCATCTGCTGCACAATCCGACCTTGCTGCTGGGGCATTGCCTCCAACTGTAACGCCGCTGTGCGCTTGATGGCTAAGGTGTGTACGGTGAGATTTTCCGGCTGCAACTGGGCAATCTGTTCCAAGCTATGGGCAAAATCGGCCGCAGTTTCGCCGGGCAAGCCGGTAATCAAATCCATATTGATACTGTCAAAGCCCACCTGCCGGGCCATGGCGTAAACGTCCAATAGTTGCTGCACCGTATGCCGACGGCCAATGGCCTGCAACGTTGCCTGCGAAAAGGTCTGGGGATTGATGCTGATACGCCCGACGCCGTAATCGTGCAATAGCTGCAATTTTTCCAAAGAAATGGTGTCAGGCCGGCCCGCTTCTACCGTAAACTCCGCGAGACTGGCTCCGCCCAAATATTGCTGCACGCCGGACAAGACCCGCTCCAACTGTGCCGCCGACAAGCTGGTAGGCGTTCCCCCGCCAATGTAAACCGTTTGAATTTGTATCTGCTGTCGACTAAGAGCTTGCCCCACCGCTTGGCATTCGGCCAATAAATTGGCTAAATAGGCTTCCTGCAACGCAGGCTTGGGCAGGCAAAAGGACGGAAAAGAGCAGTAGGCGCAGCGGGTCGGACAAAAGGGAATGCTCACATAAATGCTGACCAGGGCTTTCGCCTGCTGCTTGTCCAGCAAAAAGGGCCGCTGCCGTCTGGTAACCTCCAATAAAAGCCGCGTTTTTTCGTCATCGACCAAATAATCGGACTGTAATTTCTGCCCAATGGCTGCCTCCGACAAGTCGGCGTCCCGCTCCCGGTGTACAATTTTGGTTGGCCGAATGCCGGTCATGATGCCCCACGGATGCAGGGACTGACCAGTCAGCTTTTGCAGCTTATGATAGACCTGCTGCTTTAATAACCGGCGCCGTTGGTTTTCATCCAATCCCTGCACAGAAAAAACAGACCTGTCAGAACCTATCTGCAACCTCCAGGTCTGTTCACCAGTTTCCACATCTACCAGAACGCTTTCTTCTTCCGTCTTGGCCCACTGAAAATCGGGAAAAAAGATACGGATTACATCAAAAATCGTCTGACGGTATCTTTGGGCCGCAGGCGCTAAATAAAATTGCCCGCTCATGTTAAATAAGGATTGGCCCGGCGTTCAAAAGCCATTGTACTTTCTGGTCCGTGACCGGGATAAATGGTGACGTCATCGGCCACCTGCAGCCGCTCCCGCACTGATTTTAACAGCACCACATAGTTGCCGCCATACAAATCGGTGCGGCCAATGCTGCCGCGAAACAGCGTATCGCCGGTAAAGCAAACCTTCTCCTGCACTTCATAAAAACAGCAGCCGCCCTTGCTGTGTCCCGGCGTATAAATAACCCGCAACTGATAGGGGCCAAAGGCAATTGTATCGCCGTTATGCAAAACAAGCTCCGGCTCCCGACAGCCATGTATGACAGACATCATCCCGGCATTGACCTTTTCCGGCGACGCCAAAAGCTCCACATCATCGGCATGGATGGCCAACTTGGCCCCTGTTTTTTCCCGTATGACGTCGTTGGCCTGAATGTGGTCGAAATGTCCGTGGGTATTCAGCAAATATTTTACCTGCAACCGATTTTGCTCCACGTAAGCAAGAATTTTCTCTGCATCGTCTCCAGCGTCGATAATGACCGCCTCCCGGCTGACCGGATCGCTGGCAATATAACAGTTGGTTTCAATGGGTCCAACCACCAAAGTTTCTATGTTCATCGCGCTCTCCCCTAAAAATTTTTTCTGCTGTCCAGCAGGATAGTGACCGGGCCGTCGTTGACCAAAGCCACCTCCATGTGGGTCTGGAAGCGGCCCGTCTGCACAGTCACACCCTCCGCCTCTAAAAAGCAATTAAACTGCTCATACAGCACCGTAGCCTGTTCCGGACGGGCTGCCTCGGTAAAGCTGGGCCGGCGGCCTTTGCGGCAATCCCCATATAACGTAAACTGGGAAACCGACAGCACCGCGCCGCCGACATCCTTCACCGAAAGATTTAACTTGTCCGCCCCGTCTTCAAAAATGCGCAGATTGGCAATTTTCTCCGCCAGATACCGGGCGTCCTGCTGGGTATCGTCATGGGTAACGCCCAGCAGCACCAACAAGCCCCGTTCAATTTGTCCTGTCACTTCCCCTTGCACCGTAACGCTGCTCTGGGAAACCTTTTGTATCACTGCCCGCATAAAATTCCTGTCTTCTCCTTAGTCAGCGTTAATCAGCGATGGTACGTTTTACTTCCAGCACATCGCTGATACTTTTTATCTTGTCAATCATCAAAATCACCTGATCCAAATTATGCACCTCAATGCTGATATGCATATAAGTTTTGCCGGCCTTTACTCTGGACGTAATGGCTGTAATATGCACCTTGGAGTCGTTAATCAGGGCCATAACCTCCGGCGTAATCTTGGGCCGGTCGATGGCAACCACAAAGACCTCTACCTGATACACACTGCCGTCATTCTGGTCCCAAGCCGCCGCCACAAACCGGTCCGGCTCCCGCTCCATCACATTGCGAATGTTGGGGCAATCGGAATGATGGATGGTAATGCCTCTCCCGCGGGTGATATAGCCCACAATGGCGTCGCCCGGCAGAGGCTTACAGCAATGGGCAAAATGTACCGGCACGCCGTCAAAGCCTTCTACAATGACGCCGTCGCTGCTGCTGCCGCTGACTGTATTTTTCCGGTGGATTTCCTTGTTGGCTTTGCTGGACAGCATGGATTCCACACTGTCGTCGGCCGGATGGCTCCGCTGATATTCATCCTGCAGCTTATTGGCCACCTGCAGCGCCGTCAAAGAGCCGTTGCCCAGACCGACTAAAACGTCGTCCCAGTTGCTGTAGCCCATACGCTTTGCCAGCTCGGTCAGATTTTCACCCTTATTGACGCTGTTAAAATCAATATCTCGCTTGCGCAATTCGGCGTCCAGCCAATCTTTGCCCCGCTGCAGATTTTCTTCCCGGCCTTCCTTTTTGAACCATTGGCGGATTTTATTGCGGGCCTGGGAGGTTTTACACAAATTCACCCAATCCAAGCTGGGCTTGGCCTGTTTGGAAGTCAAAATTTCTACAATATCGCCGTTTTTCAACTGATAATCCAGCGGCACAATTTTCTTATTTACCTTAGCGCCCACGCAGCTATTGCCCACGCCCGAATGGACCTTATAGGCAAAATCCAGCGGACCGGCGCCGGTAGGCAATTCGTAAACTTCCCCTTTCGGCGAAAATACGAAAACCGTATCGGAAAACAAGTCAATTTTTACCGCATTGAGAAAATCCTTGTTGTCCTTGGCTTCATCCTGCATTTCCTTGATTTGCTCCAGCCAACTGAGCTGGGTGGAGTCCTTGCTGATTTCACTGCCGCCGCTTTCTTTATAAATCCAGTGGGCGGCAATCCCGTATTCGGCCGTATGATGCATTTCATAGGTACGAATTTGGATTTCAAAGGGATCGCCCTGGGGCCCAATCACCGTGGTATGCAGCGATTGATACATATTGGGCTTGGGCATGGCAATATAATCCTTAAACCGCAGCGGGATAGGCTTCCACAGCGTATGCACAATCCCCAGCGCCGCATAACAATCCTTGACCGAATCCACCAGCAACCGCACCGCAATCAAATCATACAGCTCGTCTAAATCCTTATTCTGCTTTTTCATTTTGTTATAGATGCTGTAGAAATGCTTGGGCCGTCCGGAAATTTCAGCTTGAATGCCAACCTTATCCAATTCCTGATGCAATTTATGGATGATTTCCTGAATGTACTGCTCCCGTTCATCCCGCTTCATGGCAATCCGTTCTACCAAATCATAAAACTTGTCCGGCTCTAAATACCGCAGGCATAGGTCCTCCAATTCCCATTTCACTTTAGAAATCCCCAACCGATTGGCAATGGGCGCGTAAATCTCCAGCGTTTCCTGCGAAATGGCCCGTTGTTTTTCCGGCGACTGATATTTCAGCGTGCGCATATTATGCAGACGGTCTGCCAGCTTAATCATCACCACCCGCACATCCTCCGCCATGGATAAAAACATCTTCCGGTAGCTTTCCAACTGCCGTTCTTCTTTCGAGTTACATTCCAGCTTGTTCAGCTTGGTAACGCCGTTTACCAAAAAGGTAACTTCCTCGCCGAAATTATTTTCCAGGCAATTCTGCTTGCAGCGGGTATCCTCCGCCACATCATGCAGCAGACCGGCCGCCACAGCCTTTTCGTCCATCCCCAACTGCGCCAAAATCAGAGCCACCGACAAGGGATGGATGATATAAGGTTCTCCTGATTTGCGGAACTGCCCTTTATGCAAATCCTCAGCAAAACGGTAGACTTCCTCCAACAGCTCCAAATCTGCTTTGGGATTATTTTCATATACAGCGTCTAATAAATCTTTAAATCGAATCATATCGTTCCCCCCGAAAATCACTGCCATTGGGCCGGATAAATAGGCCGATTAATGGCAGTCAGCAGCTTGTCCCGATTTTGCTCAAAGGCAATCTGCAAATACTTCTGAAAATCCTCCAGCTCCGCCATACATTCCTGATAGCGCAGCGACGAAAATAAATCCATCTTATTAGGACTTGGTATCATAATAATTCTCCGCTTGTTGCCTTCCCGTTCCCGTTCCAGAAAACCAAGTTCCTCAAAAATCCCCAGCCAATTACTGATGCAGGAATCAGTGGGCTCGGCAAAACGCTCCCGTTTTACCAGCTCGGCCAATTCCCCGTTGGTCAGCTCAATGGCCGGCTTGCCCTGAATTAAAGCCTGCAATAACTTATAAAATTTCCCCAGCACCTCCCTGGTAGGACAAGAAGCGGCCAGAACCGTTTGATTTAGGGTTTCATCCCGCCGGTTATACAGCAAATGCACCTGTGCCGGCTGACCATCCCGACCGGCACGGCCGGCCAACTGATTATATTCTTCACTGGAAAAGCTCAAATGATACAGCACCACATGGCGAATATCGGGAATATCGATGCCCTCGCCGAAAGCGCTGGTGGTCACGATGACTTGCAGCTCGCCGCAGCGAAAGGCTTTTTCAATGGCCAAACGGTCGCCCGAAGCCAAGCCGCCGTGATAATAGCAAATTTTGTCCTGCATAGCCGGCGCCGCTTTCTCCCGCAGCAATTCGGCCAACTGCACCACCTTCTGACGGCTGTTCAAGTAGATCACCGTCTTTTCCCCGCCATTGACCAAGCGCAGCAGATAATCGGCCTTTTTATAAGTTTCCCGTCCATCGACAATTTGCAGATTATCCCGCACGTGGGGATCGACCACCACACTGTCAATCTGCAAGCACTCCATAATCTGGGCCGCCGCTTCATCGCCGGCGGTGGCTGTCACAGCCAGCACCTGCTGAGGCCCTATCTCCCGCAAGCCTTCCGGCAGCTGCTTATAACCCTGACGGCGGCTAACCAGATGATGGGCCTCATCGATGACCACCAGACCCAAACGGCTGCCTAGCTCCAGAAACCGCCCTTTGTTGCACAATAAAAACTCCGGCGTTGTCAAAATGATATCTACCTGGCCCTCCAGCACCTGCTGGAAGAAAGCAGCCCGTTCCTCGCCTTCCAAAGCGCCGGTGCCCAAACGCACCGTCAGCCCCAGCGGCTGCAATTTTTTTTCTAGGGCCTGGTACTGGTCATTCACCAAAGCCCGCAACGGATACACAATGATAGTAACCTGACGCTTCCACAAGGCCAGATAAGCGCTATAGCTCTGGAAAATGGCCGATTTTCCCCGGCCCGTTCCCAAAATGGCCAGCACATTGTCGCCCTGATAGAGCCGGTCTAAGGCCTCCTGCTGTTTGGGCCGGTAAGCATGGTCGCCCAAAAGGGCCTGCCGAATGCGCTCCCGCAGTTGCGGTTCCGTCAGTTGTTCCAGTTCCCGCCGCAGTTGCTGCTGGGCCTCCCCATTGCATTCCGCGCCCCGATCCATGCGCTGAATAAAAATATTGACGCCCCAATTTTTCTCCGCGCTGCCGGTTACCTGCACCACCATGGCCTGATATGGAACGCCCTTATCAAAATTGGGCGCCAGATGGCGGGCGATGCTCCGCTTCAGATAGCCCACCTGCCCGTTGTCGGCAAACACAGCAATAGCATTTTCATCGTAGGGATTTTCCTGCTCCCGCCGCAGCTCCAGCCCTTGCCCCGCCGCCAACTGCTCCACCAATTGCTGCCGGTCTTCAAAAGTAACGCCGACCACCTTGGTATAAAACTGCTCCTGTTCCCCAATAGAACGATAAGGATCGTCCTCTAAATAGGCGTCCTTATAAAAAAACAAACGGTCCAATAAGGTCATCTGGTCTGGTCTGCGATAAGACTTCACATCTTTAATCAGCATCTGCAAGCTGGTTTTGCCGTTAAAGGTGTTCTTGTCCAAACTAAAGGCAATGTCCACCGAACCTTCCCGCGTCAGCGGCTCCAGCTCGGCCTTCTTAAAGCCAATTCCGTAAATATCGCCCTGTCCGGCCCGCAGCTTAATGCGCAGATGATCGCCGCTGCTGCCCACAGTGCGGCTTTCCAGCGTTTTCTGGCCCCGGCATACAAAAACCGGCGTAGGATTCATGGTGCCAGTCGGCTGAATTTTACAGATTTCTTTATAGATTTCCCCATTCAGCTCCTGCATCTCTATTTCACTGTCAATGAGCAAATTGGGGATAAAAGAATCGCTGGTCGTATTGGCCTCCACAACCTGGGCAAACCTTTTGCGGAAGGCCGGCAAATCCTCCGGCCGTAAGC